>DATHGL010000094.1:0-5669 GCA_035317625.1 Gemmatimonadales bacterium
GGTCGTGGCGCCGCCCGCTCGAGTGGCCGCGCTGCTCGCCCTCGCGCTGGCGGGGACGGTGGTGTGGCGCCTCCGCCTGTCGGCGGCGCCGCCGCGGGAATATGCGACGGCGCGGGGACAGCGCAGCGAGCTGTCGTTCCCGGACGGCTCGCGCGTGCTGCTGGGCGTCGCCTCGCGGCTGCGCGTGCCGCGCGACTACGGCGTGCGCGAGCGCGCCGTCGAGCTCGAAGGCGAGGCGTACTTCGTCGTCCGGCACGATCCCCGCCGTCCGTTCCGCGTGCGCACCCGCCACGGGACGACGGAGGACCTCGGCACGGCGTTCGACGTGCGCGCCTACCGTGAGGAGCCGTATTTGCAGGTCGTCGTCGCCGCCGGACGCGTCGCGCTGCGCGGTGCGCGGGGAGACGCGACCGACTCGGTGGCGCTGACGCTCAAGCCGCGCGACCGCGCGGTGATCGATGCGCGCGGCAACGCGACGACCACGGCGGGCGTCTCGCTCCAGCAGTACCTCGCCTGGACGCGCGGTGCGCTGGTGTTCGACGATGCGCCACTCGCGAGCGTCCTCACCCAGCTGGGCCGCTGGTATGACCTCGACATCGAGACCGGGGACCAATCGCTGGACGACGAAAGACTGACGATTTCCTTCACGACGCAATCGGCTGATGAGGCCCTGACGGCCTTGGCCAAGGTGCTCGACGCTCGGGTGACGCGAGTCGAGCGGTTGGTCCGACTCATTCCCGTTCACCCGCGGCAGTAACCATGGAGGGAGACTCGCTATGCGGTTCTTGATCACGTTCGCCGGCATGCTGGTCGTGGCGGGCGTAGCGGTGCCGGCTGGCGCCGCGCAAGCACCCCCCCCGCTCGACCGCACGGTCACGCTCGCGCTCGACCGTGTGTCCCTGAAGGACGCGCTCGACGAAGTCGCTCGGCAGACAGGGGTGCGCATCGCGTACTCGCGTCGGGTCGTGCCGCTCGACCGACCGGTGTCCGTGCAGCTCGCTGCGGTGCGGGTTGAGGCCGCACTCGATACGCTGCTGTACGGCACCGGCGTCGCCTCGACGGTGGACCGGACCGGGCAGATCCTGCTCGTCACGGACCGCGATGGCGCGAGCCGGTCCTCGCAGACGGGCTCGATCGCCGGGACGGTGAAGGACGGGGACACGGGTGGGCCGATCGCGGCGGCGACCGTCACGGTCGTCGGCACGCGGTTTTCGGCGCAGACGGATGCCGAGGGGCGGTTCACGATCGCGGGTGTGCCGGTTGGGAGCTACCGGTTGCGGGTCCGGATGCTGGGGTACAGCGCCGTCGACACGAGTGCCACTGTGGAGGATGGACAGCAGAGCGTGGTCGACTTGTCGCTCAAGCGCAGTCCCATCGAGCTCAATCCGGTCGTGGCCATCGGGTATGCCACGGTCGAAAAACGCGATTTGACCGGTGCGGTGGCGTCGGTGTCGGGGGACCAGTTCGAGACCAAGGCAGCCCCGACCGTCACGCTGTCGGGCGGCCTGCAGGGCAAGATCGCCGGCGTGCAGGTGACTTCGAACTCGGGGATGCCGGGCGTCGGCATCCGGGTGCGCGTGCGCGGTACCGGCTCGATCAGCGCGAACAGCGAGCCGTTGTATGTGATCGATGGCCTGCCGGCCGAGCAGGGCTCGCGCGACACCGATCCGAAGGACAATCCCCTGATGTCGCTCGACCCCAACGAGATCGAGTCGATCGACGTGCTGAAGGATGCGTCGGCGACGGCGATCTATGGCTCGCGCGGCGCCAACGGCGTGGTGTTGATCACTACGAAGCGGGGGCGGGCGGGCCAGAGCCGGGTCACAGTGGAATCGAATGCCGGCTTCCAGAGCATTCGGAAGACCATCCCGGTGCTCAATGGGCCGCAGTTCATGCAGCTATCGAACGAAGCGGTGTTCAACGCCGAGGGCGACTCGCTCAACCTCCCGTTCACCGCCGCCCAAATCGGATCCGCCGCCACGTACAACTACCCGGCCATGATGCTCCGCACGGGATTGCAGACCAATCAGGCCATCAGCCTCTCGGGAGGCGAGCCGAAACTGCGCTACCTGCTCAGCGGCAATTTCACGCGCCAGGAAGGCATCGTGCTCGGCTCCGACTTCAACCGCTACGGCGTGCGCCTCAACGTCGACGGCGACGCGAGCAGCCGGTTCCGCTGGGGCTCGAGCTTGAGCCTGACGCGAGTAGCCCGCAATGCCGCGCGCGTGGAGAACGGCGCGATCGGCAACAGCGCCAACGGCCTCCAGGCCGCCATGCAATTCGCGCCGTTTGCGGCTCCCAAGGACGCGGCCGGCAACTGGATCATGCAGTCGCCCTCGACGGAGCCGGTGCCGAATCCGGTCGCCAACGCGCTCGAGGAGACCGACCTGAACACCACCTCGCGCGCGCTGGGAAGTGTGTTCGGCGAGCTGGACATCACGCCCGAGCTCAAGGTGCGGAGCACCTTCGGCGGCAACTTCCAGTTCGACGGCATTCACTTCTACGCACCGCGCACCATCCTCGACGGGGGGAGCGGCGGCAGCGGCTGGCTGTTCAACCGTGAGCGTCGCAATCTGACCAACGAGAATACGGTGAATTACCGGCGGGCGGTGGGGCCCGGCAAATTGGACCTGCTGGGCGGCTACTCGGTGCAGACGTGGTATGAAGAGAGTGCCACGGCCAACGGCGCCGACTTTCCGATCGACCACACGAACGTCTACGATCTCGGCTCAGGCTCGACGCTCGTGGCGCCGGGCAGCGGCACCCAGGAGCATGCGCTGCTCTCCTTCCTCGGGCGGGCCAACTACAATGTCGCCGACAAGTATCTCTTCACCCTGACCGGCCGCCGGGACGGCTCGAGCGTGTTCGGGGCGAACCACAAGTGGGGCTTCTTCCCCTCGGGCGCGTTCGCCTGGCGCCTCGGCGACGAGTCCTTCATGAGGCAGCAGTCGCTCTTCAGCGACCTGAAACTGCGCCTGAGTTACGGCAAGGTCGGCAATCAGGCGGTGGACCCCTACCAGTCGCTCTCGCAGCTGGGCGTGGCCTGGTACTCCTCCGGCACCACGGAAATCCCGGCGATGGCTCCGGGAAGTCTCATGCCCAATCCCGATCTCCACTGGGAGGAGCAGACCCAATTCAACGCCGGGCTCGACGCGGCCCTGCTCCACAACCGCATCGCGTTCACGTTCGACGCGTACCGCTCCAAGACCCGCGACCTCCTGCTCCTGGTCAACGTCCCCATCACGACGGGCTTCAACCAGCAGCTGCAGAACGTCGGCTCGGTACAGAACAACGGCGTGGAGCTGTCGGTCACCACCACCAACATCGAGCGGCCGAAGCTCACCTGGCGGAGCACACTGACCGTCTCCCACAATCACAACAAGGTCGTCGACCTGGGGACGAGGCCCGACCCCATCACGGGGAAGCCGGTCGCCGTCACCCAGTTCACGGTGACGCCGCGCACCGGCAATTTCTTCGATCCGAGCGACGTGTACCTCGTGCGGGTGGGTGAGCCACTCGGCTCGATCTACGGCTACCAGGTCGCCGGCCTGTGGCAGCCGGGCGACCCATGCTACTTGTCGAACCCGACGGAGTGCACGCCAGGCGAGTACAAGCTCGTCGACCAGGACGGGGACAGCGCGATCACCGCGGCCGATCGCACCATACTCGGATATGGCGAGCCCAAGTTCTACGGTGGGTTCGGCAACACGCTCACCTACGGGCGGTTCACGCTCGACGCGTTCTTCAACTTCACCTACGGAAACAAGATCATCAATGCCGGCAAGGCATATGGCTGCCTCGCCATCATGCAGGCCAACGAGCGGACCTGCGTGCTCGATCGCTGGACGACGACACACACCAACACCGACGTCCCGCGCCCCAATCGGGATCGGGCGCGGCTCCTCTACAGCACCTTCGTGGAGGACGGCTCCTACCTGCGCCTCCAGACGCTCACGCTCGGCTACGAGCTGCCGTCCGGTCTCATCCCAGGCACGTCGGCGACCCGGCTCTACGTCACGGCCCAGAACCTGTTCACGATCACCGGCTACTCGGGGTTCGATCCGGACGTCAACAGCCAGGGCGGGGACGCGACCTTCGGCCTGATCGACATCGGTGCCTACCCGCGGCAGCGGGTATGGAACTTCGGCTTGACCACCACATTCTGAGCCGCGAGGACAATGCCATGAGATACCAGCGATTCGTTGCACCTCTGGTGCTCGCGGTCGGGCTGTCGGCCATCGCGTGCACCGATCTCCTGAACGAGGATCCCAAGGGGTTCGCCACCACGGACACCTTCTTCAAGACCGGCGCCGACTTGAACAGCGCCACGCTCGCCATCTACAACGCCCTCCGTGGGCTCCAAGGCCAGAGCAACTGGACCACGCCCGAGCTCGCGTCCGATCAGACCCGGGCCGACAATCGTGAGCCGAACTCCGGGACATACGGGCCCGACCGCCTCAACTGGACCGCGGCGAGCGGCCGCGCGAACGTGCCGTTCGGCACGATCTACGGCATCGTCTCGCGTGCCAACCTCGTGCTCGCGAACGGCCCCGGCATCGCGGCGCCCGATGCGGTGACGAAAGCGTACAATCTCGCCGAGGCCGGGTTGCTGCGCGGGTACGCATATCTGCGCCTGACCAAGGCGTACGACGGCGTGCCGCTGTTGCTCACGCCGGAGGATCAGGCGAACCCGAGTCCCACCCGGACGCCGCTCGACTCGGTGCATCAGGCGGTCGTCCAGGACCTGACCGCAGCCTACACGGGGCTGCCCGCGGTGTGGCCGGGGAATGACGGATATGGCATTCCCACGCAAGGGCGTGTCACGAAGGCCGCGGCGGCGATGGCGCTCGCCGACCTGTATTCGTGGCGCTCGAGCTTCATGTTGAAGAGCGAATGGCAGCAGGCCTCGGACTGGGCGAAGACCGTCATCGATTCCGCGGGCGCTTGGGGGCTGGGCCTGAACGACAACTACTTCAGCACGTTCCTGCCCACGAACAAGGGCAACAAAGAGATGATCTTCGTGATCACCAACTCGGGCGTGACTGATCGCACGAGCAACATCTTCCAGCTGTTCTATTATCCGCGCGACTGGGGGCTCGACCAGGGGCAGGGCGGTGGCTGGGGCTTGATCCACCCGACCGACTGGTTCCTGAACAGTTATCTGCCCGGCGACTTCCGGGGGTCGCAGGGCTACAATGGCTACAAGTCGGATTCGGGGTTCGTCGCCGGGGGGTGCGGCCTCACCCTGTGCGCGGACACGCTCGGGGACGGGCCGATGCCCTGGAAGTACCGTAAGACCGACGGTGGTGACACCTGGTGGCTGGGAGACGTGGACGTACCACTGTACCGGTATGCCGAGGCGATCCTGATGTACGCCGAGGCGGAGAACGAGCTGAATAACCCCGCGGTCGCGGTGCAGTACTTGAACATGATCCGCGCCCGGGCGCGCAAGGGGACGGGCGCCCAGACCCGCACGGAGCCGCACGACTACGGCACGGCGGGCGAGCTGATGGACAAGGCCTCGGTACGCGAGGCCATTTACATGGAGCGGGCCTGGGAGTTTGCGTTCGAGGCGAAGCGCTGGTTCGACCTGGTGCGGCGGGACTCGGAGGACCCGACCTATTGGGCCACGCAGCTGAGTTTGCACGACCCCAACTCCGAGCGGCTCG
>DATHGL010000095.1:0-15347 GCA_035317625.1 Gemmatimonadales bacterium
ATCGAGGATTTCGACACCACGCTCTACTTCCTGGAAGACAGCGAGGTCGCCTACCTCAGGAAGGACGTCGAGCGAGAATATGCGCAGGACCTGCGGCGCAACGTGTTGTCGATGCTGTTCGATCTGCTCGAGCTGCAGACCTACGGCACGGTCCGGGCCGAGCTCATCTCGATCGTCGAGAACTTCATCCCCTACCTGCTGGGCGCCGGAGACTTCCGCTCCGTTGCCCTCATTCTGCGCGAAACCCGCGCCGTCCTGCAGCGCGCACGCGAGCTGATCCCCGAGCACCGCCAGACGCTCGAGGGCCTCCCGGCCCGGTTGTCGCAGAGCGACGCGTTGTCACAGCTGCTCCAAGCGCTCGACGAAGCCACGGTCCACCCCACCGAGGACGACCTGTCGCAGCTGTTCCAGGAGCTCCGCCCCGAAGCCCTCTCGACGCTGATGTTGTGGATCGGCAAGCTCCACGACCAATACGTGCGGGACCTGGTGCAGGCCGCCGCTGCCCAGCTGGCGCAGGCGAACGCGGCAGAGGTGCTGAAAGCGCTTGCCAGCCAGGACGGCACGGTCCAGCTGGAGATGGTGCGGCTGGCGGGGCGACTGAAGCTCCCGGGCGCGCCGGAGGGCATGGAGGCGTTGCTCGCCTCGGAAGACCGGGCGCTCAAGCTGGCGGTGATCGAGGCGCTGACCGCGATCGGGAGCCCCTCCGCCATGCGCCTGCTCGAGAAGGCCATTGACGATACCGACCGCGACGTCCGGATCGCCGCGGTGCGGTTCCTCGCGGCCCGCGGCTATCGCAACGCGGCGGCCCGGGTGGAGTCGATGGTCACCGGCTCCAAGCTCAGGAACGCCGATCTCACCGAGAAGATGGTGTTTTTCGAGGCGTTCGGCGCGCTCGTGGGAACGAAGGGCCTTCCGACCCTCGAGAAGATGCTCGCCGGCAAAGGATTCCTGGGGAAGAAAGCGGACCCCGAGACCCGGGCCTGCGCGGCGATGGCGCTCGGCAAGGTCCGCACGCCCGAGGCGCGCGCCGTGCTCGAGCGGGCGGCGCAGGACAAAGAGCCCCTGGTGCGGAATGCCGTGACCCGCGCGCTGCGCGAGGTGGGAACGTGACGGAGCGCGACAATCCCCGCGGTTCGATCGCCGAGACCGTCCAGACCACGGACGGATTCCTGCGCCATGCGGGCCGGGACTTCCTGGTCGTGCTGTACACGGCCGTGCGCTCCTTCAAGCTCTACCCGCTCGAAAATGCCCAGGTGCAGAAGGCGCTCGACGACCTGACCCAGACCACCAAGCACCTCCTCGACGTCGAGAAGGAGCTCGAGGTGCGGATCCAAGGCGAGTTCATTTTCGTCAACTCCACGCGGCTGCGGCTCGACCTCGACAACTACGCGTCGTTCTCCCACATCACGGGCGTGCTGCAGCAGTGCGGCATCGGCGCCGTGCGGATCGACGAAGGGGTGGAGCGCAAACAACTGCAGATATTCGTCGCACTGCTCCTCTCGTACGCGGCGAAGGAGGCAACTCCCAACAAGGTGTTCGAGCTCGGCCAAAAGCTCTCCGATGGTGGCGTGACTCACATCGGAGTCGAGCCGCCGCTCGAGGTCGACGAGGACACGGAGGACGAAGAGCGGCAGAAAGAGGCGGCGAAGCGCACGTATGCCCGGTCCGTCGCGGTGACCAAGGAGGTCATCAACTCGATCCGCATGGGGCGCACCGCCAACGTGAAGAAGGTGAAGCGGGCCGTGCAGGCAATCGTCGATCAGGTCTTGAACAACGAAGCGTCCCTGATGGGTCTCACCACGCTGCGCGACTACGACGAATACACGTTCACGCACTCCGTGAACGTGTGCATCTTCTCTGTCGCGCTCGGTCGCAAGCTCGGCCTCACCAAGCTGCAGCTCTACGATCTGGGCATGGCCGCGCTGTTCCACGACGTCGGCAAGTCGCGCGTGCCGCTCGAGGTGCTGAACAAGCAGGGCGGGTTGACCGACGAAGAGTGGCGCATCATGCAGGCACATCCCTGGCTCGGCGTGCTGACGCTGTTCGGACTGCGCGGCTACGGCGAGATCCCCTACCGGGGCATGATCGTCGCCTACGAGCACCACATGAAGACCGATCTGACGGGCTATCCCAAGTCGCTGCGGCCGCGCGAGCTGTCCATTTACTCGAAGGTCGTGGCCGTGGCCGACGGCTTCGACGCGGCCACCAGCCGACGCGTGTACCAGACCGTGCCGATCCAGCCGGACCAAGTCCTCAAGGAGATGTGGGAGAACCCGCGGCGCGGCTACGACACCATCGTCGTCAAGGCGTTCATCAACCTGATCGGCATCTATCCGGTGGGCACCTGCGTCATCCTCGACACCTACGAGGTGGCGCTGGTCCACAGCGCCAATCCGGACGTCACCCACGTGCACCGGCCCGTCGTCCGCATCGTGACCACGCCGGACGGCGGTGTGCAGCACCCCGGCTTCCTGGCGGATCTCGCGCAGCGGGATGCCCAGGGCGGCTATCCCCGCACGATCGTCAAGGTCACCGACCCGGTAAAGTACGGCATCAACGTCAGCGACTACTTTGTCTGACCACCCGATCGCCGCCCGCTGGCGGGCCCTCCGGGGAACCGCCGGCGGGCGGCGTGTCGCCCTGATTCCGTACCTGACCGCGGGGTTTCCGACGCCGGAGCTGTCGCTCGAGGCGCTTCGCGTCGTCGTGGCCGCGGGTGCGGACTTGGTCGAGGGGGGCGTGCCGTTCTCGGATCCGCTCGCCGACGGGCCCACCATTCAACGCTCCACGCAAACGGCCCTGGACCACGGGATGACGGTCGCGCGCGTGCTCGAGCTGATCCACCGGGCCGCGCTGCCGGTGCCGGTGGTGGTGATGACGTACCTGAATCCGGTCATGGCGTTCGGGCTGGAGCGATTCGTGCGCGAGGCCGCCGCCGCGGGCGTCGCGGGGCTGCTGCTCACCGACTTTCCAGCCGGGGCGGATCAGGGGGTGGAGGCGACGGTGGCCGCGAGCCCGCTCGCGCTGATCCGACTCATCGCCCCCACGACGACCGCCGATCGCCTCGCGCGCGCCGTACAGGGAGCGAGTGGATTCCTGTATCTGATCTCCCGCCTCGGCGTCACGGGAGCGCGCGATCAGGTGCCCGCGGATCTCGCCGAGCACGTCGCGCGCGTGCGGGCCGCGAGCCCGCTGCCGGTCGCGGTCGGGTTCGGCATCAGCACACCGGCGCAGGCGCGCGCGACGGCCGGCCTCGCCGACGGCGTCGTGGTGGGCAGCGCCATCGTGGAAGCGTTGGGTGCGGGCGGGCCCAACGCGGCGGAACGCCTGGTGCGGGCGCTCGCGGCCGCGGTGCGCGACGGATGACCGCGAATCGCCTGGTCACGATCTACAGCCGGGCCCTGGCGATCGCAGGGCCGGCCGTGCTGGGCGCGACGCTGATCGCGGATCCGCGCTGGACCGGCCAGCTGCCCCAAGTGGCGGGGATGCTCGTCGCCTCGCTGCTCCTGCGCGGGGCGCAGGTGCCCTTGAGCAAGTACTCCTACCTGACGCAGACCGCCCTGGTGGCGGTAGCGGGGAGTCTGGTGGTCGGCCTGCCGGCGACGGCGCTCGCCGTGACGGGCGGCGTGCTCGGGGCCGACTGGCTGTGGCAGAAGAAGATGTTCCTCTCGGCGCTCGTGAATCTGGGACGCGAAGTGATCGCGCTGGTCGGGGCCTACGGCGTGTACGCGGGGACGCTACGCCTGTCGGAGGTCACGGCGCCCGGCGTGCACGTAGAGCTGGTGCCCGCGCTGTTCTTCTACCTGCTCTCGTACTTCGTCATCAGCCGCCTGCTGTTCTACTTCGCGTTGATCATCCGCAGCAAGCTCGAGCAGGACGAGCGGCTGCTGATCCTGCGCTACGAGTGCATCGGCTACGGAGCAACGGTCATCGCCGCTGGCATCGTCGTCGGCACGGTCGCCTTTTGGCCGCCGCTCGCGTGGGTGTTCGTGGCTGCCGCGCTCGGGGCGCTGGGATTGCTCTTCAAGCATACGCTCGAGGAAGCCATCGCGGCCGAAGAGCTCAACAAGATTCACGCGATGGAGGCGGTGATCACGAGCAATATCAGTCTCGAGGACTCGTTCGCCCGGATCGAGCGTCTCGCGCACCGCCTCGTGGACTGGGGGGATTTCCGCATTTACCGGAGGCAGGAGGGGGTCATCGAGCTCGCGTATCGCGGGCAGATCGGGCGCGCCCAGCGAGGCGAGCCCTCGTCGGACACCGCGGCACTGCGGGAGCACGTGACGAAAACGGGCGAATCGGTCGTGATCGACGACGTGACGCGCGACCGGCGCATCGCCGACGCGCCGCTCGTCGTCCAGAGCCTCGTGATCGTGCCGCTCAAGTTCGGCGACCAGGTGATCGGCACGCTCGAGCTCGAGCATCACAAACGCAAGGTGTACCGCCGGAAAGACGTGGTCACGATCAACACGTTCGCTAATCAGCTCGCCACCGCGATCCACATCACCGAGCTGCGTCGGCCGCTCGTCGAGACGGTGGAGACGCTCACCCGGCAGCTCGGCACGCTGGCGCGCGCCGCGCAATCGATGCGGGAGGTGGCCAGCGCCGTCGCGCAGTCCACCGGGACCATCCGCCGGGGCGTGCTGGCGGAAGAAGGAGAGGTCTCGGGCGGGCTCGAGGCCACAGAGAGCCTCGCGCAGGTGTCCCGCCGGGTGTCGGAAGACGGCACCGAGGCGGCGCAGGCATCGAGCGCCGCGAGCGAGGTCGCGAGCAAGAACCGCCACCAGATCCGCGATGCGATCGGGCGGCTCGTGGCCCTCAAGACGTTCGTGGGCGAGGCGTCGAGCAAGGTCCAACAGCTCGGCCAGGTGAGCCGGCGCATCACCGGGTTCATCGCGTCCATCCGCGAGCTCGCCGACATGACCAACCTCCTGGCGTTGAACGCCGCGATCGAGGCGGCGCGGGCGGGGAAGCACGGCAAGGGATTCGCTGTCGTGGCGGACGAGGTGCGCCGCCTCGCGGAGCAGAGCGCGACGGCGGCGCTCGAGGCGGGCGAGCTGGTCCAGGACATCCACCGGCAGGTCGGGGAGGTCGTCGAGCAGATGCGGCGCGGCCAGGTGAACGTGGGCGGCGTCGAGGAGCTGTCGTCGGCGGCGCTGCAGGCGTTGGACGCCATCGTCGCCGCGACCGCCGAGGCGACATCCCACGCCCAGCGCATCGCAGCGGCGGCGGGCGAGCAGGACGCGGCGTTCGCGAAGCTGCGCCAGCGCATTCATGCCGTGGCCAAGATCGCGGGGAAGAACCGCGCCGAGGCCGACGACGTCGCGACGCGCGCCGACGAAGCCGCGCGCGGGCTGACGGAGCTCGAGCGCGCGACACGGGAGCTCGAGGACGTGGCGGCGATGCTGCGGGAGCTCACCCGCGGCTTTGCCAGCGTCGCGTAGCCGGCTTACCATTCCCGCGTGGCACGGGGAGAACCGGTGTTCGTGGCGCTGGGGTCGAACGTGGGGGATCGCGCGGCGCATCTCGCGTATGCGCGGGAGCGTCTCGCCGGCCTGCCGGGTACGCGCGTGACCCGCGAATCCACGGTCGAGGAGACAGCGCCGCTCGGGCCCGTGCTCCAGGGCGCCTACCTCAACCAGATGGTCCTGCTCGAGACGACGCTCGAACCCGCCGAGCTGCTGGCGTACCTGCACGCGATCGAGGCCGAGCGGGGGCGCGAGCGGCGAGTGCGGTGGGGCCCGCGCACCCTGGACCTGGACGTCGTCCGCTACGGCGACCGCGTCGTGCGCGGCCCGGACCTGACCATCCCGCACCCTGAGCTTCCCAACCGCGACTTCTGGCTCCGCGAAATGGCGGAGCTCGACGCTCCCCCCATCGCCGGGAAAGCCCGTGGCTGACGAGCCCCGACCCGTCACGGTTCACCACCTCCTAGAGATGAAGGAGCGCGGCGAGCGCATCGTCGCGCTCACCTGCTACGACGCCCTGTTCGCGCGTCTGCTCGACGCCGCCGGCGTGGACGTGCTGCTCGTCGGGGACTCGGTGAATCAGGTGCTCGCCGGGGCGGACACCACACTCTCCGCCACGCTCGAGCAGATGATCTACCACACGACGATCGTGCGGCGCGGCGCCGAGCGGGCGATGGTGGTGTGCGACCTGCCCTTCCTCACCTACCAGGTGTCGCGGCCCGACGCGATTGCCAACGCCGGGCGCGTGCTCCAGGAGACCGGCTGCCACGCCGTGAAGCTCGAGGGAGGAACGCCGGTGGCGGACACGGTGCGCGCGCTGGTCGACGTCGGGATCCCCGTCATGGGTCACCTCGGCCTCACGCCGCAGTCGGTGCATGCGCTGGGGGGGTACCGGGTGCAGGGACGGGACGAGCAGACCGCGCAGCGGCTGAAGACGGACGCGAAGGCGCTGGAAGACGCGGGGGCGTTCGCGATCGTGCTGGAGCTCCTGCCGGCGCCGCTCGCCTCCCAGATCACCAAGTCGCTCACGATTCCCACCATCGGGATCGGCGCCGGCCCCGCGTGCGACGGCCAGGTGCTCGTGCTCCCCGACATGTTGGGTCTGAACGAGCGATTCACCGCCAAGTTCGTGAAGCGGTACGCGGCGCTCGCGACGGATGTGCAAGAAGCGGTGCAGCGGTACGCGGCCGAGGTGCGGGAAGGGCGGTATCCCGGCCCCGAGCATTCGTTCCCGACATGAGCGATGACTGATATCTCGCGGCGCGACGCCGTCGCCCTGCTGGCGGCTGCAGCATGGACGCCGCTCCTGTCGCACCACCTCCCCACGGCGCCCGGCTTCCGGGTCCGCACCATCACGGCGGGCACGAACCTTCGGAGCCTCGCGGACACCCGAGCCGTCGACGCCGCGCTCGCCACGCTCGAGCGGGCGAAGCGGGCCGTTACGGACGCCGGCTACGACGTGCAGACCGTCCGCATCGCGACACAGCCGTTGCTCGAGGACGCCGGACGGCGCGCGCGCGCGGATGCGCTGACCGCCCTGCAGGCGCTCGACCGCGCCGTGGCCGCCCAGAGCGTGCTCCTGAGCATCGGTCCGGTTCTCGCCCCAGACGAGGACGATCCCGATTTCGGCGCGTGGGCCGCCGAGCTCGCCCGCACGACCCGGAATGTCAGCTTCACGGTGCGTGTCGCGTCGCCCGAGCGAGGGACTTCGCCGCGTGGGGTCACGGCCGCAGGGGAAGCGATGGTGGCGATCGCCCGCGCCACTCCCGGCGGCATCGGCAACTTCAGGTTCGCCGCCGCCGCCAACGTTCCCGCAGGCACGCCGTTCTTTCCGGTCGCGTACCACGACGGGTCGGATGCCATGGCCATCGGTCTCGAATCGCCGCCGTTGCTGTCCGCCGGATTCGCCGGAGCCAACACCTTGGCGGAGGGCAAACAACATCTCACGGAGTTACTCGAGTCCCGGCTTGGGCCACTGGAGCGTCTGGTGCGAGATATCGCGCGCCGCGAACGGCGGGGCTACACCGGTATCGACGTCTCTCCCGCGCCGGGCAAGGACGCGAGCATCGGAGCGGCCATCGAGGCGCTCACCGGGGTCCCATTCGGTGCGCCCTCGACGCTCGCCGGCTGCGCGGCGATTACGGACGTGCTCAAGAGCGTGCGGGTCAAAACGTGCGGGTATTCCGGGCTCATGCTCCCTGTCCTGGAAGATCCGGTGCTGGCGCGACGCGCGTCGGAAGGGCGGTTCAGCGTGCGAGATCTGCTCCTGTATTCCGCCGTCTGCGGCACGGGGCTCGATGTCGTTCCGCTGCCGGGCGACAGTCGCGCCGACCGGCTGGCAGCCCTGATCGCAGATGTGGCGGCCCTTTCCACCAAGCTGCGCAAGCCGCTCTCCGCGCGGTTGTTTCCGGTCCCGGACAAGGCAGCGGGTGAGATCGCGCATTTCGACGATCCCTATCTCACCGACTCGGTCGTGCTCAAGGCGGAGTAGGCTGCCACGCTGGCCACTTCTCAACCCGTAGGGTCCCCCGTTTGTTTTCATCCGCCATGCACGAGCTCGCGAACCCGAAGGAGATGCGCGAGTGGTCGCGCGCCGAGCGCGCCCGCGGCCGCCGCATCGGGTTCGTCCCCACGATGGGGTTCCTGCATGAGGGACACCTGCAGCTCGTGGACCGCGCCACACAACGCGCCGACCGGGTGGTCATGAGCATCTTCGTGAATCCGCTGCAGTTTGGCCCGCGCGAGGACCTGGCCACGTACCCCCGCGACCTGGACCGCGACCGCACGCTCGCCGCCGAGCGCGGCGTCGCGTGCCTCTTCGTCCCCGACACGGCGGCGATGTACCCCGCGGAACCGCTGGTGCGGGTGAGTCCGGGGCCCCTGGGCGACACGCTCGAGGGCGCAGCCCGGCCCGGGCACTTTGCAGGCGTCCTGACGGTGGTAGCGAAGCTGTTCCACATCGTGGAGCCGGACGTCGCAGTCTTCGGACGCAAAGACTTCCAGCAGGCGATGCTGGTCCGGCGCCTGGCGGCGGACCTGGATTTCGGACTGGAGATCGACGTGGCGCCGACGGTTCGCGAGCTCGACGGTCTGGCCCTCTCGTCGCGCAACACCTACTTGAAGGGCGACGATCGCCGCGCGGCGCTGGCCCTGTCGCGCGCCCTGCGCGCCGTGGAGCAAGCATGGCGCGGCGGCGAGGCCGATCCCACGGCGCTCACGCGCCGCGGCATGGAGGTGTTGCAGGCCCCGGGCGTGGTGCCCGAGTATCTGGCGCTCGTGGACGAGCAGCTGCGGCCCGTCGCCCGCGTCGACGCCCACACGGTCGTCGCCGTGGCCGCGAGGGTCGGGACCACCCGACTGATCGACAACGTCGTGCTCGGCGAAGGCATCGCCGCCGATACCGCCGTGCGGGCCTGATGGCACTCCCCTCCTGGGCCGTCGCCACCCCCGAGCGGCGCGCGCACGTCGAGCGCGTCGCGGCGCTCCTGTCCACCTGGGCCACGGCGATGCGCGTGCCCGAGGGCGAGCGCACGCGCTGGCTCAAAGCGGCGTGGTTGCACGACGCGCTGCGCGACGCGCCCGCGGCCAACGAGCTCGAGCACGGCCCCAGGGCGGCCGAGCGCGCCGCGCAGGACGGCGAGACCGACCAGGGCGTGCTCGACGCGGTGCGCCATCACTCGCTCGGCTACGCGCGGTGGGACGACGTCGGCAAGATGCTCTACCTGGCGGATTATCTCGAGCCGGGCCGGCCGTTCGATCAGGAGCTGCGACGCTCGCTCGCGGCGCGGGTGCCCGAGGAGCGGGACGCGGTGCTCAAGCTGGTCGCCGCCCGTCGGCTCACGCGGGTGATCGACGGACGCTGGCCGCTCGTCCGTGAAACGGTGGACTTCTGGAACGCGCTGCTCGGCTACTGATCGCCTGCGCCGCGGCGCTCGCCGCCTGCCGGGGGGACCGAGCCGGCAGCGCCGCCCTCCCCGTGCCGGGGGAAGGCGCGCCGCGCATCACCGTGGAAGTGCTGAACGCCAGCGGCACGCCGGGGCTCGCCAGGGTCGGCACGCGGGTCCTGCGGCGTGCCGGCATCGACGTCCTCACGTTCGGGAATGCCTCGGCGGCGGTCGGGAAGGGGACGCTCGATTCGACGCGGATCGTCGTCCGGCGGGGCAACGAGAGCGTGGGCCGGCGGGTACGCGTGGCGTTGGGTGTGGGCCGCGTCGTGGTGCAACTCGACAGCGCCAGGCTACTCGACGCGAGCGTGCTCCTCGGGCACGACTTTGCGCCGCGCCTCGAGTTCCACCCGTAGCTGGCCGCACGCGGCGCTGATGTCAAGCCCGCGACTGCGCCGCAGCACCGCTTCCACACCCTGCTGCCTGAGGCGCCGCTCGAACTCGAGCATCTGCGCCCGCGAGCTGGGCGAGAGATCCGGCGCGCCGCCCGGGTGCAGCGGCAAGAGGTTCACCAGCGCGCCCAGCGGACGCGCCAGCTCGACCAGCCGATCCGCCTGCGCGCGCCCGTCGTTCTTCCCCGCGATCAGCACGTACTCGAGCGTCACGCGCCGGCGAAACGCGCCCAGCGCCGCCATCACCTGTGGGAGAGCGTACTTCTTCTCGATCGGCATCAGCTCGCGTCGCAGCTCGGGCGTCGGCGCGTGCAGCGAAACCGCCAGCCGAAACTGCTCCGGCCGCCGCGCGAGCTTCGCCAGGCTGGGCAGGATGCCGACCGTCGACACCGTGATGTGGCGGGCTCCGATTCCCAGTGCTGCGGGATGGTTGAGGATCGTCAACGCCGTGTCGACCGCCTCCCAGTTCAACAGCGGCTCCCCCATTCCCATGAAGACCACGTTCGTGGGTTTCAACGCGGCAGCGAGCAGCGTGACCTCACGCACCTGACCGGCGATCTCGGCAGCGGAGAGGTTGCGGCGGAATCCCATCCGCCCGGTGGCGCAGAACACGCACCCCAGCGCGCAGCCGACCTGGGACGAAATGCACAGCGTACGGCGCTTCCCCTCGGGGATGAGGACCGACTCGATCGCCTCGCCGTCCCCCAGGTTCCAGAGAAACTTCTCGGTACCGTCGCTCGAGACCTGCCGCGCCGCGAGCGTCAGCCGGCGCAGCGGGAACGCGTCACCCAACGCGTGGCGCAGCGCCGCCGGCAGCTCGGTCGCCTCGTCCCACGACGCGATCGGCCGTTGCCACAAGCGCGGGAGGATTTGCTTGGCCCGATACGCCGGCTCGCCCCGGGCCGCCAGCCACACGGCGAGCGCGGCGTGCGCGCCCTCTGGCAGGAGGCCGAGCAGATCGGTCACGTAAGTGCCGTTCGGGAAATGCGTTGCATGGCGCTGTTAACGTAACTATCTTCAACCGTTTAGGACACTTGGACCACCGTGCGTCTGTCCGAGCTTCTGACCCCCGCTCGCATCCGGGTCCCCCTGCGCGCCACCGACAAGGAGGGGGTCCTCCGGGAATTGGTGGACGTGGTGGCGGTGGGGAACGGGGGGGCGTCCGACGAGGTGCTGGGGGCCATCCTCGAGCGGGAGAAGCAGTTCCCCACCGGGATCGGCTATGGCGTGGCGGTGCCCCACGGGAAGACGCCGGCCCTCTCGGTCCTCGTGGTCGTGGCGGGGACGACGCCCGCACCGGTGCCCTACGAGACCATCGATGGTGAGCCGGTGCGGTTGTTTTTTCTGTTGGCCGGCCCGGAGTCGGCGGCTGGGGCGCACGTGAAGGCGTTGAGCCGCATCTCGCGGCTGGTGCGCCGCGAACCGGTGCGAGACAAGCTCTTGAGCGCTCGCACGGCCGAGGAGTTCTACCGCGCGTTGTGCGAGGCGGAGGTCTCATAGACAGCGTCAGCGGCACATCCCGGCGCACCCATCGCTGCGGCGAGCTGCGCGCGCAGCACGTGGGAGAGCGGGTGCGGCTGGGCGGCTGGGTGCACCGCCGTCGCGATCTCGGGGGGATCGTGTTCATCGACCTGCGCGACCGGGCGGGAATCGTCCAGGTCGCCGTCGGCCCCGGGGCGCCGGACGCCGCGCGGCGCGTGGCGGGCGGGCTGGCGGGCGAAACGGTCGTCGAGGTCGAAGGGGAGGTGACGGCGCGCCCCGCCGACATGCAGAACCCAGAGCTGGCCACGGGCGCCGTCGAGGTGCAGGCGACGACGCTCACCGTCGTGGGCCCGGCCGTGACGCCCGCGATCCCGGTCGCCCGCGGCAAAGGAGAAGAGCTTGCGGCCGAGGAGCTGCGGCTCAAGCATCGTCACCTGGACCTGCGCCGTCCCGAGATGCAGGCCAATTTGATCCTGCGCCACCGGTTGCTGCAGCGGGCGCGTCGGACCCTCGCCGAGCTCGGATTCCTCGAGATCGAGACGCCGATCCTCACGAAGCCGACGCCCGAGGGCGCGCGCGACTACCTGGTGCCGTCGCGCGTGCACCCAGGCGAGTTCTACGCGCTGCCGCAGTCCCCTCAGCTCTACAAGCAGCTGCTGATGGTGGCCGGCTTCGACCGTTACTTCCAGATCGCGCGCTGCTTTCGCGACGAAGACCTGCGCAACGACCGGCAGCCCGAGTTCACGCAGATCGACCTCGAAGCCTCGTTCGTCGGCCCGGAAGACGTGCTCGGGTACGTGGAAGCCGTGTTGATCGCGCTGTGGGACGAGGCAGGCCAGCAGGTTGCGCGACCGTTGCCGCGCCTCACCTGGCGCGAAGCGATGGAGCGGTACGGCACCGACAAGCCCGATCTGCGCTACGACTTTCCGATCGCCGACTGGACGGCGCAGGTGAAGCCGCTGGGCGTGCCGTTCTTCCAGGGGGCGCTCACGGATGGCGCACGGGTGCGGGGCCTCGCCGTGAAAGGCGGCGGCGCGCTGTCGCGCAAAGACGTGGACCAGCTGGCCGACGCCGCGAAGCAGCTGGGCGGGGCGGGCCTCGCGTGGGTCAAGCGTCAGGGCGAGCAGATCTCGGGCTCGGTCGCGAAGCATTTCACCCCGGACGCCCTGCGGGCCCTGGGCGTGGGAGACGGGGACGTCGGGCTGATGACCGTGGGCCCCGATCGGGTCACGTCCCCGGTGCTCGACCGGGTGCGCCAGGAGGTGATCCGGCGGCTCGGACCTTCGCCCAAGGCGACGCACGCGTTCTGCTGGGTGGTGGATTTTCCCCTCTTCCAGCCCGACGCCGAGACGGGGCGGCCGGTGTTCGCGCACCACCCGTTCACCGCGCCGCACCCCGATGATGTGGCACGCCTGGATACGGATCCGTTCAGCTGCCGCGCGCTGCATTACGACGCCGTGTACAACGGCAACGAGCTCGGCTCCGGATCCATCCGCATCACCGACCCGGCCGTGCAGCGCCGTGTGTTCGCGCATCTCGGCTTGTCGCCGGCGGACGTCGACGCGCGGTTCGGATTCCTGCTCGCCGGCCTGCAGGCGGGCGCGCCGCCCCACGGCGGCTTCGCGATCGGCTTCGACCGCGTCGTGATGCTGCTCGCCGGTGCCGGATCGCTCCGCGACGTGATCGCGTTTCCCAAGACGACCACCGCCCGCGCGCTGTTCGAGGGCGCGCCGGCGCCCGCCCATCCGGCGGACCTGGACGCTCTTCACATCGAGGTGCGGCGGTGAGCGACGACGTCACCCACCGTCTTTCGACTGAGGGCGTGGACCCGCTCGCCCTCGCGGGCGTGAACGACGGGAATTTGGTCGAGCTCGCGAAGCGCCTGGGCGTGCGCGTGTCGCTGCGCGGCGACACGCTGATGCTGCAGGGCCCGCTCCCGGCCGTCGAGCGCGCCACACCCGTGGCCCAGGCGCTGGTCGACCTGGCGCGCATGGGCGAGCAGCTCGACGCCGACGACGTGCACCGGATCATGGGCGAGGAGGCGCACGGGCCGTCCGGTCCGACTGCCGACGGGGAATACACGATCATTCTGCCGGGGCTGCGCCGGATGATCCGAGCGAAGACGGCGGGGCAGCGGGAGTATCTCCAGGCCATCGCGCAGCACGACATCGTGATCGGCATCGGCCCCGCCGGCACGGGCAAGACGTACCTGGCGGTCGCGGCCGCGGTGGACGCGCTGTCGCGCAAACGGGTGCGGCGTATCGTGCTCGCGCGCCCGGCGGTGGAGGCGGGGGAGAACCTGGGGTTCCTGCCCGGGGATCTGCACGACAAGGTCGACCCCTACCTGCGACCGCTGTACGACGCGCTCGAGGACATGATGCCGCGCGACCGCGTGCAGAAGGCGATCGACAGCCGTACCATCGAGATCGCGCCGCTCGCCTACATGCGGGGTCGCACGCTCTCCGACGCGTTCGTCATTCTCGACGAGGCGCAGAACGCCACCGGCATGCAGATGAAGATGTTCCTGACGCGGCTCGGCGTGAACTCGCGCGCCGTGATCACGGGTGACAAGACGCAGATCGATCTGGCCAACCGGGAGGACTCGGGGCTCCTGCAGGTGGAACGGATCCTCCCCGGCATCGAGGGCATCGGGTTCTGCTACCTCGCGGACACCGACGTCGTGCGCCACCGCCTCGTGCGGGACATCATCCGGGCGTACGTCGAGGACGCACAGGGCTGACATGAGGCTGCCGACCAAGGAGCAGCTGCGCTATCACGGCAGCCGCTGGGCCTGGGTGGTGGGCCTGGCGACGCTGGCGTACGTCGCGTTCCCCTCGAGCGCCACGAACGTGGCGCCGCTGCTCTCGCCCGGGGCCGTGGCCGACCGCGACGTCATCGCCCCCTTCACCTTTCCCGTGAACAAGTCGGACCAGGAGCTCGCGCGCGAAGCGGAGGAGCTCGCGGCCACGGTGAAGCCGATCTACCAGTATCAGGAACGGGCGCTCGACAGTGCCAAGATCGCGATGCACGCGTTCTTCGCGAACGTCGAGGCGGCGGCGGACCACGGTGGCGCGGCCGAGATCCTGCAGGCGGCGAAAGCCCAGGGGTTCGCGCTCAGCGCGCCGGAAGCGGCATACCTGACGAAAGGGAGCAAGCGGCACGGTCTCGAGAAGGCGCTGAGCGACCTGTTCGACCGCACCCTCGCCCTCGGCGTCACCGGGCCGGGCGTGCTCCAGGTCGAGCAGTCCCCGGAGCTCATCGTGCGCCGCCGCTCGGGCGAGCAGGCGGTGCCGCGCGACCAGCTCTTGTCCTACGCCCAGTATCTCACGCGGGCGCGCGCGATCCATCCCGACCGGGGATCGAGCGTCGGTGACCAGCTCTACGTGCGGCTTGCCGGACACTTCTTCCGGCCGACCCTGGTCCCCAACACGCTGGAGACGGAGCGGCGCCGCGACGAGCTGCGTCGCAGTGTGGATCCGAGCAAGTACATCGTGCGCGCGGGCGATCGCATCGTGGGAGCGCACGAGGTCGTGACGAACGAAGCGCACGAGAAGCTGGTGGCCCTGCACGCCGACCTGGTGCGCCGCGGCGCCGCGACCAGCCGCTCGCCCGGCGGCGTGTTCGGCCCCGTGCTCCGGGACTCGCTCGTCCTCGCGATCTTCTGGGTGCTGATGGTGTTCTATCGCCGCGAGACGTACAGCAACCGTCGCCAGGTCGCGCTGATCGGCGGGCTCTTCGCACTCGTCCTGCTGCAGGCGGCGGCTGTGGCACGCTTCGCGCCGCGCCATCCCGAGATCATCGTCCTGCCGTTCATGGCGATGATGCTGACCGTGCTCTTCAACGGGCGCGTATCGATGATCGCCGCGATGATCCTCGCCATCGTGGTCGGCCTGCAGCCGGTGTTCCACGATCTCCCCGCGCTGTTCCTCTGCATCGTCGGTGGGGTGACCGCGGCCCTCACCGTGCGCGTGCTGCGGAGCCGCAGCAACTTCTACGTGCCGGTGCTGATCATCGCCCTGGGATATCTCGCTGGGGCACTGGCGCTCGGGCTCGCGGGGAGC
>DATHGL010000096.1:0-6481 GCA_035317625.1 Gemmatimonadales bacterium
GTGCGTGGCTCCCTTCTCGATCATCTCCAGCACGGAGTGCAGGACGCCGATCACGGCGCCGAGCGGCTCGTCCTTGCCTTTGGTAGCGCGTCGCCGGCCGTAGAACTGGCGGAACAGCTCGTACGTGCCGTCGATGAGATGAACGATCATGTGGCTGTTATCGGCCGCCGCTCACGATCAGGACGACCGCAGCGAGCGCACACCCGACGCCGGTGATCTGCCAGGGCTGGAGGCGCTCTCCGAGGACGATCCGCGCGAGCAGCACCGTGCTGGCGGGGTACAGCGACGATAACGTCACCACGATGCTGAGCGCCCCTTGTCGTGTGGCGAGCAGATACAGGGCATTGGCGAGCATGTCCATGACGCCGGCGAGGAGCGCGAGCGCGGTCACCCGCGCCGGCATACGGATGGACCGCCCGCCGGCGATTGCCATCACGGCGAAGAGCGTCACTGAAACCAGGCGCGCGACCAGCAGCGGCCACATGCCGGCCTCGGATCCGGTTTGGGCGAACGACAGGAGGAACAACCCGATCGCGATGCCTGAGGCGAGCGCGGTGCCGACGCCCGACGGACGGCTGCGCGGCGATGTCTGGTCTCGCGTCCCTGCCTGCTGCTGGCTGACCAGCACGATCGAGACGATTCCCAAAGCGATGCCCGCCACCGCCAGCGGCACCGGCCGCTCGCCGAGCAGCACCGAGACCACCACCGGAATGACGACCGCGCACACGGCGGTCGTCGGCGCCACCACGGCCATCGTTCCGATCGCCAGCGCGTGATACAGCAGCGCGACGCCGATTCCGCCGGTCAGGCCCGCGGCGGCGCCCCACAGCAGGTCAGCCCGTGTGGGCGACGCGTCGGGCAGCAAGGGCAGGATCAACGCGAGCAGAGCCAGCCCGGTTGCCTGGGAGATGAGGACCACGGGGATGGTGCTGGCGCGCCGGGTCGTGAGCCCCCCGGTGAAATCGGCGGCGCCATACAGCACCGCGGACCCGATCGCCAGGAAGTAAACCACCTACGTCGCCCGTGTCATGGGTTCCCGAGTCCGCGCGCACACGCCGCGGCGCGCTCCAGGAGCAAGGTGCGCTCACGGGCGTTGCGGGTCAGCGACGCCGCGCGCTCGAACTCCGCGCGCGCCTCGGCGTAGCGGCCGAGCTTGTCGAGCAGGTCGCCGCGCACGGCCGGGAGGAGGTGATACTCCTCGAGTGAAGGCTCCGACGTCAGCGTGTTCACGACCTCGAGGCCCGCCGCCGGACCGAACGCCATCCCGAGCGCGACCGCCCGATTGAGCTCCACGACCGGGGAGTGGAGCAGCTGGGCGAGCGCATCGTACAGCGCTACGATGCGGGTCCAATCCGTCTCTTCCGGAGTGCGGGCCCGCGCGTGACAGGCGGCGATCGCGGCCTGGAGCGCGTACGGGCCGTACCCTCCGCCGGGCGCCTCGGCGCGCTCCAACGCCGCCAGACCGCGCCGGATGAGGAGGTGATCCCACCGTCCCCGGTCCTGATCGAGCAGCAGGATCGGCTCGCCCGATGGGCCGACGCGCGCGCCCGAGCGCGACGCCTGGATCTCCATCAACGCCACGAGGCCGTGCACCTCGGGCTCCTGCGGAATGAGCTCGGCCAGGATCCGGCCGAGCCGGAGCGCGTCCTCGCACAGCGCCGGGCGCATCCAGTCGTCGCCGGCGGTCGCCGAGTAGCCCTCGTTGAAGACGAGGTAGATCACCTCGAGGACCGACGACAGGCGAGCAGCCAGCTCAGCCCCGCGAGGGACCTCGAAGGGAACGCGCGCCGCCGCCAGCGTCCGCTTCGCCCGTACGATGCGTTGGGCGATCGTGGCCTTCGGGACCAGGAAGGCCCGCGCGATCTCGTCGGTCGTGAGACCGCCGAGCAGACGCAGCGTGAGCGCCACGCGCGCCTCGGTCGTGAGCACCGGATGACAAGCCGTGAACATGAGGCTCAGCAGGTCGTCGCCGACGTGATCGTCCAGCGCGGCGTGCAGCTCCGGCTCGGGACTCTGCTGGCGGGCTTCGAGCTCATGACCGAGCTCGGCGTGCTTGCGCTCGAGCAGCTTGCCGCGGCGCAGCAAGTCGATGGCTCGGTGCTTCCCGGTGGCCATCAGCCAGGCGCCCGGGTTATCCGGGACGCCCGACTGCGGCCACCGCTCGAGCGCGGCGACGAGCGCGTCCTGTGCGAGATCCTCCGCCGTGCCGACGTCGCCGGTGATACGCGTCAGCCCGGCGATGAGCTTGGCCGACTCGATCCGCCACACCGCCTCGATCGCGCGGTGTGTATCGGACGTCGTCACCGCCTGGCTTCGTTCTGCGCGACCCGCGCCTTGACGAGCTTCCGCACCAGCGCCGCGGGGAGGGGCTTATCGACGGTGAAGCGGATGGTGCCCTTGGAGGTTTCGTACGACGCGAGCTCTCGCTTGAACGCGTCCAGAGCAGTCCCGGGGAAGAAGCTGCAGTGATTCTTGAACGCCGCGAAGCCCACCAGATAGCCGTGGTGCTTGAAGGACGGGATGCCGTAACTGATGACCTCGGTCGCCTCGGGCGCGGCGGCCTTGATCGTCTTGCGCATCTTTTGGAGAGCCGCCCGCGGGGCGGGTGGGACCGCCTTCAGGTAGGCGGCCACCGAGGCGAATGTTTTCATGGTCACGCGAGGTCCAGCTTGCGGAAGCGCTCCACCGATTCGCTGGGACCGAAATCGTCCAGCTCGTACAGCTGGCGCACTTCGATCTCGCCCTCGGTCAGCGCGGGATTGGGGAACCGCCGGGCCCATTCGAGCGCCTCTTCCCGCGACTTCACCTGGATGAGCGTGTACCCGGCGACGAGCTCTTTGGCCTCGGTGAAGGGCCCGTCGATCATGGTGCGCTTGCCTCCGGAGTACTTGATCCGCCAGCCCTTCGAGCTGGGCTGGAGTCCCGAGGCATCGAGCAGGACGCCGGCCCGTTGCAGCTCTTCGTGGTACTTCGCCATCTCGGCAAACAGCGGCTCCCAGGCCGGCCCGATCGGCATCACCTCGGCTTCCGAGTCCTTCGTGGCTTTCACGATGATCATGAATCGCATCGTCCCCCCTCGCTAGGCTCGCAGAGGAATGAGTGCCCGCAGCCGGTCGTCGCGGAGGTACAGCCCTCCCCAGATCAGCAGAGCGACATAGACCGGAAACAGCGTGGTGGAAAAGAGTGGACTGCCGATGCGCACCTGGGCTGCGATTGCGCCGCCGAGATAACCGGTCAGCAGAATCGCGCCGAGAATGGAGGTGCGTGGAATCAGGTACGCCACCACGCAAATGAGCTCGAGGACTCCGAGACCGAGGGCGAGGCTTAGGGGATACCCGAGCTGGGCGAATGCATCGACTACGGGAGCGATCTTCAGCATGTGTATGACGCCGTCGAAGAGCAGGAACAGCGCGGCGAACGCGCTCATGATGTGTCCAACCCAGAGCCTCTTCTGCATGAATGCGTCCTCCGAAATGACGTGGTGGCCGTCCGACTACCGCTTGTTGCGCGCCTGCGCGCGCAGGCGCTCCTCCTGCTCCTTGAACTCCGGCTTGAGCGCAGCACCGAAGTCGTCTGCCTCGAATACTTGGCGAAGCTCCACCTCACCCTCCTGGAAGGGAGCCCGCTTCAGCCACGCGATGGCCTCGTCCAGCGACTTCACTTGCCACAGCCAGAAACCGGCAATGAGCTCCTTCGTCTCCGCGAAGGGCCCGTCGATCACGGTCCGCTTGCTTCCCGAGAACCTCACGCGCGCGCCTTTGGAGCTCGCCTGGAGCCCCTCGGCCGCCAGCAACACACCGGCTTTCTCCAGCTCCAGATTGAACTTGCCCATTTCGGTCAGGATCTTCTCGTCCGGCAGGACGCCTGCCTCCGAGTCCTTGTTGGCTTTGACCACCACCATGACTCGCATCATCGCCTCCTTAGAGTGGTTTCGGGTCCGGAGCCAGGGTCGAGCCTCGGCTCTGCCTAGACGACGAGCGAGGGGCCCCGCAATCGACACGCCGGATTCATCCTTTCACCAGGTGCTCGGCGAGACCCTCAGAACATTGTGTCCAGCCGTCCTCGAGCGGTCCTCACCCCCTGTCCCCCTCTCCGCAACGCGGAGAGGGGGTACGAACGGATGAGCTCCTGAGGCTCACGCGTCGTCTCCCCTCTCCCGAAGGGAGAGGGGAACAAGGGGTGAGGACTGGTCAGGTCGTCGCCGGGTGCGTACGGAGCGAGCAGCTGCACCGCATCCCCGCGGCGTCGGTCGCGCTCGCGTGCTCGATGTGATGCCAGAACTGGATCACGAGCGCCGCGACGGGCGACGGCGAGAAACAACGGTTTTGGCACCACCGTTGGCACCGCGGCGGCAGGTCGGTTCAAATCCGACCGGTGGCTCTGTTTCCTCTCCGCGCCCGTTCGCTTTTCAAGCCAATCCGCTCACGGCTCACGCGGCGGCGCGGGCGGCAACATGCTGTCGATCCTCTCCTTCGACTCCCGCAGCCGCCCCCGCTCGCGCTGCATCAGGGAGTCTGCCTGCTCATCGGTGTAGACGATGTAGGGCGTGAGGAAGATCGCGATCTCGGTGCGCGAGCGGGCCACGCGCCGGCTCTTGAACAGGAACCCGAGCAGGGGGACGTCCTTGAGAAACGGCACCCCGCTCTCCGTGATCTGCTCCGATTCGCCGATCAAGCCCCCGATCACGACCGTGTGCCCGTTCTTCACGATGGCGCTGGTTTCCGCCTCGCGGGTGGTGATGATCGGCGCATTCTGCGCCGCCGCGATCGTCTGCGCCGACAGCGCGCTCACCTCCTGGAGCACGCGGAACGTCACGTAGCCGTCGTTGTTGACGGTGGGGATCACCGTGAGCTGCGTCCCCACGTTGCGGAACTGGACGACCTGGTTCACAAAGGCGTTCAGGCCGGTGAGCGTCGACGAGGTGAACGGCACTGCGCTACCCACCAGAATGCGCGCTTGCTCGTTGTTGAGGGCGAGGATGCGCGGCGTGGACAGCACTTGGACGTTGGTCCTCGTCGCCAATGCCTGGAGGATGGCGCGCACGTCCACACTAGCGAGCCGGATGATTTGGACGCCGAGCCCCTGGAGGCTCGCGAGCGCCGTGTCGCCGAAGGTCTGGGGCCCGACGCCGATGGTGGCGCGCCGTGTGGTGTCGCCGGACGTGAAGACCTGCCAGTTGATCCCCCACTGGCTGGGGCGGTCGAGGGTCACCTCGGCGATCAGCACCTCCAGCAGCACCTGGGGCGGCCGGACGTCGAGCTGCTCGATCGTTTCCTGGAGCAACGCGAAGTTGGGCGGGGCCGTGCGGATCACGAGCGAGTTGGTGGCCTCGTCGGGGACGATCGCGGTCCGGCCCACCAGGCCCCGAACTTCGGCCTGGGCGCTCTCCGCCACGACCTGCGGCCCGGAGAGCATTTGGGAGATCTGCGCCGGCTGCTGGAAGGATTCGACCTCGCGCTGCCGCATGCTGCGGAGCTCGTCCGAAAGGCTGCGTCCCGCCAGCGCCTGCACGCGCTGCCGGCCCGTCGGCCCCGACACGGCGGCGCCAAACAGCTGGCCCAGCGTCGCCGCCAGCTCCGACGCGCTGGCGTGCTTGAGGGGGTACACGTAGGTCCGCAGGCCCGCCTCGCCGCCGGTTTTGACGTCGAGTTGCCGCAGCAGCTCCACGTAGCTCGCGATGCGGATGCCACGGTCCGTGATGAGGATAGCGTTGGAGCGCGGCACCACCTCGATGCGCGCGGTCTTACCCGCCACCTGCCTGAGGAGCGTCACGCCTTCCTCCGCTTGGATGTACTCGAGCGGCACGATCTGCGTGACCAGCCCGAGGGGCGGCGGGGTGGGGAAGTCCTTCCCGACGTGGACGGGGCCCGTGCCGGGCTTCTTCTCCTCGGGCATGACCTGCGCCACCGGCCCAGTTTGCACAAGGACCAGGCTCTGGCTCTCGAGGATCGCCTCCAACAACGCACCCACCTGCGGCACCGGGACCGGTTGGGGGGTCTGAAACGTGATCCGCCGGGTGGGCACGTCGGTCAGCACGACGTTCACGCCGAGCACGGTGGCGAGCGAGCGGATCACGTCGCCGAGGTCCGCGTTGACGTAGTTGATGGGGACGGTCCGCGGCGGCTGTTGCTGGGCGACGGCTTGCACGGGCGCGCCGAGCAGCGCGACTAGGGGGACCACGTGGCTAGCGAGGTTAATCCACAGACGGGAGTTCACAGCATGGACCACCCTGCTTCGCGCGTGCGGCCCCGCATTGTGGAACAAGCGCATGTTCGCTGACGCCGGAGCCGGAGCTGCCGAAAGTGTCCCGAAACCACGGGGCTGTCAAGCGACCTCTTCCCAAGTCGTCCTCGACCGGAATCGCCTGCACCCGAAGAGCTAGCTCGTCCGACTGCCAGCGTTACGTCGATCTTCATCCCGCCGAGGGATACTCGTTTGTCGCACGCGACGGCAAGTTTCATGCAGCGGCGAGCGACGGGTC
>DATHGL010000097.1:0-2376 GCA_035317625.1 Gemmatimonadales bacterium
CGGATCATCCGGACGTTGCTCGACTTCGCCCGTCAGCGGCCTCGGGTCCGCGTCGCGGTGGATCTCGGCGAGATCGCCGAGCGCGTGTTGGCGCTGCAGCGCAGCGCTCTCAAGAAGGCGCGAATCCGCACCACCGTGTCCGTGCCGAACGAGGTGCCCGCCGTGGCGGGCGATCCGCAGGAGGTGCAGCAGGTGCTGCTCAACGCGGTCGTGAACGCCCGGCAGGCGATCGAAGGCACGGGCCGCCCCGGCCGGATCGCGATCGCCGCCCGGCCGAGCGACCATCATGTCGTGGTGACGGTCGAAGACAGCGGCCCCGGTGTGCCGCCCGAGATCCTGGACCGCGTGTTCGAGCCTTTCTTCTCGACCAAGGCGGAGCACGGCACCGGCCTCGGTCTGGCGATCAGCTTCGGGTTGGTACGGGTGATGGGTGGCCGCATGTGGATGCAGAACGTCGAGGGTGGCGGGGCGCAGCTTTCCTTCGAGCTTCCGGTGGATGTCGGCGCTGCGGACCCGGCGGCGCAGACCGGGGCGCGACCGGGGGAGAAGGGCCTCTCGGTGTTGGTCGTCGAGGACGAGGAAAGCGTGCGCCGCGGCATGGCGCTCCTCGCCAAGCGGCTCGGTCACGAGGTGACGACGGTGGGTTGCTTCGACGAGGCGACACGGCGGCTCGCCGAGCCGGGCTCGCGCTACGACGCGCTGTTGGTCGACGTGCACCTGGACGAGGCGCATACGGGATTCGAGCTGTTTGAGCTGCTGCGAAGCGAGGGGCGGGGGCGCGAGCAGCGGATCGTGTTCACCACCGGCGACTCCATCTCGACGCAAACGCGGGACGCCATCGAGCGGGCCGACCGGCCGGTGCTGCGCAAGCCGTTCAGTCTCGATGATCTGCGGGAGATGCTCGAGCGCGTGGCGGCCGGCTGACGGTCGCCAGCGGTGTCAGGCGGCGCGCACCACGGCGCGCGCGCGCCGGCGCCGCCGCTGGGTACGGGTCTCGCGGAAATATGCGACCGTCCGGCGCAGTCCCTCGTCGAAATCCACCACCGGCTCGTACCCGATGATCTCGCGCGCCTTGGCGACGGAGGCGAGCGAGTCCTTGACCTCGCCGGGCCGTCCTGCGGCGTACCGTGGCAGCACTGGTACGCCCGTCAGCGAGCGTATCCGGTCCCACAGGTCGTTGACGCTGACGCTGTTGCCGGACCCGACGTTGAAGACCTGGCCTGCCACCTGCGCGGCCGGCGCCCGGGCCGCGAGCAGATTCGCGTGCACCACGTTCGCGACGTAGACGAAATCACGCGTCTGCGTGCCGTCGCCGAAGATGGTGGGTGGTTCGCCCTGCACGGCGGCGGCAATGAAGCGCGGCACAGCGGCGGCGTACTGCGATTGCGGGTCCTGACGGGGGCCGAAGATGTTGAAATACCGCAGCACCACGGTTTCGAGGCCGTAGGTCGCGTGGAACGCGATGCAGTATCCCTCGCCCCCGAGCTTGGCGGCGGCGTACGGCCCCAGCGGTCGCGCGATATGATCCTCGCTGTTCGGGAGCGCGGCCGGGTTGCCGTACGCCGACGTCGAGCCGGCGTACACCACCCGCCGGACCCGCGCCTCACGCGCAGCGAGCAAGATGTTCAGCGTCCCGGTGGCGTTGACCTGGTGCGCCACGAGAGGTTCATCGACCGAGCGCTGGACCGAGGTGACGGCGGCGTGGTGCAGGACATAGTCGACGCCCTCCATCGCGCGGCGGCAGGTGCTCAAGTCGGTCACAGTGCCGCGGATGAACCTGATCCGCCGCCGTACCGGCGCACAGTTCTCACGCCGGCCCGCGGACAGGTCGTCCAGGACCACCACCTCCTGCCCGGCACCGACCAGGTGCTCGACCAGGTGTGAGCCGATGAAGCCAGCGCCTCCGGTGACCAGGTATCGCATGGCAGTGGCACCTTGCACATCTCAAGCCAGGGCGAAGGGGGTACCCGATCTGGCGCGGCCGAACGGTATCGTTCAGTATTGCATCCATGCGTGGCGTGGTCGCCACAGGGCACGCTCGTTGGGGCACGAATCCCGCGAGCACCCGGTCCTGGGACCGGGCGGCACCTCTCTCGACGCACGTCATTCCCGGGCTCGAACCTTGCACTCCCCCGGCGCGGGACGAGGCGGATGCGGGGCGTGGCTCTCGCGGAGGCGCAGGGGGCATGACGTGCGGATCATGAGCGGGAAGCAAGCAGAACGCAGCGACACTGGGAGTAACGGAGGACCCGCGTGATGGCTCAGCTCTTGGAACAGGTTCGCACGGTCCCCGATCGACTGCTGCACGGGTCGCGACGTCGCGCCGCGGTTGCAGCGGTCCGTCGCGCCGGTCGGCTGCCGGCGGCCGTGCTCTTC
>DATHGL010000098.1:0-3892 GCA_035317625.1 Gemmatimonadales bacterium
GACGTGGAACGTGTAACGCCGTATCATACTCTCGAGCTCGGGCACAGTCGGTTGATGACGCAGATTTCGCACTTCGGCCGTCGCGCGATGCACACCCGACGCCCATGCAGGATCAGCGTATGCGAGAACCAGGTCCACGTGTCGCGCGGCACGAGCGCCATCAGGTCGCGCTCGATCTTCACCGCGTCCTTCTCTTTCGTCAGGCCGAGCAGCGTGGCGAGCCGCTGGACGTGGGTGTCGACCACGATCCCTTCGTTCTTCTTGAACCAGGTGCCGAGCACGACGTTGGCGGTCTTGCGACCCACGCCGGGAAGCCGGACGAGCTCCTCCATCGTGTCCGGCACCTGGCCGCCGTGCCGCTCCACCAACGCCTGCGCCATGCCGATGATCGAGCGGGTCTTGTTGCGGAAGAACCCGGTGCTGTGGATCTCCTGCTCGAGGACCTTCGGGTCGGCGCTGGCGTAATCCTCCGCCGCCTCGTACTTCGCGAACACGGCGGGAGTGACCATGTTGACCCGCGCGTCGGTCGACTGGGCGGAGAGGATCGTGGCGACGAGCAGCTCGAGCGCGCTGTGGTGGCGCAGCGCGCAGGTCGCGTCCGGATATTCCTTCTCGAGGCGCGCGATGATCTTGCGGACGCGTCCCGGGCGCTGCCGCGGTCGAGGCTTTGTTTTCGGCGGCATCAGGCCGCGTACGCGCGCCGCGCCCGGGCGAACGCGAGAAACGCGTCGGCGTCGCGCGTGTTCAGCACCTCGGCGGGCTCGAGCCAGCCCTTGCGGGCGATCCCGAGCCCGACCGCGACGTTGGTGATCCCGCCCGTCGAATGGGCGTCCGCGCCGATCGAGATCGTGACGCCCAGCGCGCGCGCCCGCCGCACCACGCGCCAGTCGAGGTCCAGGCGGTGCGGATCGGCGTTCACTTCCAGCGCGATGCCGCGCGCCGCGGCCTTCGTGAACACCTGCTCCAGGTCGATCGCGTAGGGCTCGCGTTGCAGCAGCAGCCGCCCGGTCGGGTGGCCGAGGATGGCGAGGTGGGGGTCGTCCATGGCGGCGAGCACCCGTCGGGTCATCTCCGCTTCGGACATGCCGAAGCGCGAGTGGATCGAGCCGATCACGAAGTCAAAGCGGTCGAGCACCGCGGGACCGTAGTCGAGCGTGCCGTCCGCGAGGATATCGGCCTCCACACCCTTCAGCACGCGCATCCCCGCGCCGCGCGCGTTCACCTGATCGATCTCGGCGTGCTGCCGCGCCACGTCTTCGGTTCGGAGGCCGCCCGCGTACGCGGCCGACTGGCTGTGGTCGGTGATGCCCATCCACTCGTAGCCCGCCGCGCGACAGGCGTGGGCCCATTCGGCGATCGTCACCGTGCCGTCGGAGTAGCTCGAGTGGCAGTGCAGGAAGCCGCGCAGGTCGCCCTGCTCGACCAGACGCGGTAGGGCTCCACCGCCATTGACCCCGTCCGCGCCCGCCGCCTCCAGCTCGCCGTCCCCCTCGCGCAGCTCGGGTGGCACCCACGCGAGGCCCAGGGCGCGGTACACGCTGGGCTCGTCGGGAAACGGGCGGGGGGCGGCCAGCGAGACGCCCGTCGTGCGGGCCCGGTCCTCCAACGCCGCGACGTGCGCGGCGGAGCCGGTCGCGCGGATCCACTCGAGTCCGAAGCGCTCGGGTGGGGTGAGGAGCACGTCCACGACCGTACCGGACGCGAAGCGCAGCGTCACCGCTCCCGCGGTGCCCGCGATTTCCGTGACGCCGGGAGCCTGGCCCAGCTGCCTGACCAACGTCTCGCGCGCGCCGCCACCCGCGTGCACCGCCACGAGGTCGAGCTGCTGGATCACCTCGCAGTGGCGCCGCACGGCGCCCGCGGTCTCGACCCGCAGCACGCCGTCCAGTGTGGCCAGGGCGCGCCGCACGCCTTCGATCTCGTCCTGGGCGTGGTGGAACAGGCGCAGGCCGCTCGCCTGGCGCAGGTAGGCGATGCCGCGGCGCACGCTCTCCGCGGTCTTCGTTCCGAAGCGTGGCAGGGCGGCAAGACGGCCGTCCGCGGCAGCGGCCTCGAGCTCGGCCAGCGATTCGATCGCGAGCGCGTCGTGGATCTGGCGCACCTTGGCGACCCCCAGGCCCGGGATGCCGACCATCTCCACGAGACCCGGCGGCACCAGCTCGCGTAGCTCATCGAGGGCGCTCGAGCGACCCGTGGCGAGGAGCTCCGACCGGGCGGCGTGCTGTACGGCGCGGACGCGAACCGCGCTCTCCCCTCGGAGCTCGAGGAACGCGGCGAGCTGGTCGAGTGTGTGGCGGACGGCGTGCTTGTTCATGGGTGTCCGCTCAACCTAACCGCTCAACGGTGAGGCAGGAACCCGTCCAGCGCCCGCACGAAGGCCTCCGTCGCCTCGACGTGCGGCGCATGCCCCGTCGCGAGCTCGATCACCCCGGCGGACAAGAGCGCCGCCGTTTCGCGGGCGGCGTCCAGGGGCATGGGGTCGTACACACCATGCAGGAGCAAGGAGCGGGGAGCAGTACCATTCGGAAAGGTCCGGTGGATCCGTTCGCGGAGGTCGTAATCCCCCAGACTGTCCCAGACGGCCCTCCGGACGCGCTCGGTGACGCGAAACGGGGTCATCTCCTTCGCGCGGCTCGGGTCGCGAAAATAGCCGGCGACGGATAGCGCGAACGCGATGCGGCGATACTTTTCGGGATCCGTGCGCGAGAGACCGGACGCCACGAGGTCGGCGCGGCTGCGGGCGATCCACGGTTGGGCCATGCGGGTTGCGAAGCGGCGCTCGAATTCGTCGCGCCACGCTGCCGTCACGGGCGCGGACGAGACGAGCGCGAGTCGGGCGATCCGGTCGGGATGCTCGAGCGCGTACAGCAGGGCGAGCAGGCCCCCCCAGGAGTAGCCGAGTAGGGTGAGGCGGTCGAGCTCCCAGTGATGGCGCAGGGCCTCGAGGTCGGCCACGTGCTCACGCCAGCCCACCGGCACTGCGCGCGAGACCGGTGACCGGCCGCCGCCGCGCTGGTCGTAATAGAGCAGGGCGCGGCCGCCCTCCGCGAGGTGGTCGTACTGAGGCAGGAGGTAATCGTGGTGGGCGCCGGGGCCGCCGTGCAGCACGACCACGGGCGGGCCACGCCCCACGCGTCGTGTGTAGAAGCGGACACCGTTCAGCTCGACCGTCGTTTCCGTCGCCGTTTCTGGCATCGCGTCTCAAAGTAAACGGTTCCGAGTGCCATGATTCCGCTGCGCTTTCCCCCCGCCCTCACGCCGCCGGGCTTCCGGCGGCTCGGGCTCGCCGACGCCGCGATCCTCTGCCTCCTGGGCGGGTTGATCGCGACCGTCGTGGCGTTCGCGCGCGAGTTCGAAGCGCCGTTGCTCCAGGCGGTGCAGATCGACCTTCGGCCGACGGCGCTGCCGCGTTACACGCTGTACTCGCTCTCGCGCGGCGTGCTGGCGCTCACGATCTCGTATGTGTTCGCGCTGGGGTTCGGCTGGGCGGCGGCGACCTTTCGCGCCGCCGAGCGCCTGCTCCTTCCGTTGCTCGACATCCTCCAGAGCATTCCGGTGCTGGGTTTCCTCCCGGGGCTCGTGCTCGGGCTGATGTCGCTGTTCCCGACACGCAATGTGGGGCTCGAGCTCGCCGCCGTCCTCATGATCTTCACCGCGCAGGCGTGGAATCTGGCGCTGTCGTTCTACAACTCCCTCAAGGGCCTGCCGGCACCGTTGCGCGACGCGTGCCGGGTGGCGGGGTGGCGGGCGTCACGAACCTTCTGGCAGCTCGAGGTCCCCGGCGCGGCGCAGGGCCTCGTGTGGAATGGGATGCTGTCGATGGCGGGCGGCTGGTTCTTTCTCATGGTCAACGAAGCCTTCCGGCTGGGCAATCGGGACTACCGCCTGCCCG
>DATHGL010000099.1:0-2225 GCA_035317625.1 Gemmatimonadales bacterium
AGCGCCACAGGTCCTCGTCGTCCACGATCTTGCCGAGCCGGTCGCGCACCTTGGCGGCGTCGAACCGGATGCGCTTCTCGGCCAGCTCGGGGAGCTCGAACAGCACGTCCTCGAGCAGCGTGGTCATGACGGTGTGGAGCCGGCGCGCGCCGATGTTCTCCATCCGCTCGTTGGCCTTGGCGGCGATGCGGGCGATCTCCGCGATGCCGTCGGGCGTGAACTCGAGTGTGGCCCCGTCGGCCGCGCACAGCGCGGCGTACTGTTTGGTGAGGGCGTTCTCGGGCTCCGTCATGATGCGGACGAAGTCCCCTTCGGTGAGCGGCTGCAGCTCCACGCGGATCGGGAAGCGCCCCTGGAGCTCGGGGATCAGGTCGGAGGGCTTGGTGGCGTGGAACGCGCCGGCCGCGATGAACAGGATGTGGTCGGTGCGCACGTAGCCGTAGCGGGTCTGGACCGTCGAGCCCTCGACGATCGGCAGCAGGTCGCGCTGCACGCCTTCGCGCGACACGTCCGGCCCCACGGTGCCCCGCTCCCCGGCGATCTTGTCGATCTCGTCGATGAAGATGACGCCGTGGTTCTCGACCCGGTCGAGCGCTTCGTTCACCACGTCGTCCATGTCCACCAGCTTCTTCAGCTCCTCGTCGATCAGGATGCGCCGCGCCTCGTGCAGGTGCACGGTGCGGCGTTTCTTCTTCTTGGGCAGCATTTCCTGCAGCAGCTCGGTGAAGTTGACGTCCGTGCCCTCCATGCCCTGCGGCGGCTGCATCATCTCGAGCCCGGGGAAGCCCTGCTGCTGCACCTCGATCTCGACTTCCCGCTCCTCGAGCTTTCCCTCCTTGAGCTGCTGGCGCAGCTTCTCGCGGGTGCGGCGGCGGCGCTCCTGGGCCTCGACGTCTCCCTCCGCGGCCTTCGGCGTCACATCCCCTTTGGAGGAGACGACGAACAGGGGCGGATTCTCTCCCGCCTCCCGACTCCCGGCTCCCGGCCGGGAGGCGGGAGACGGGAGGGGCGTTGTCGGCGTGGGGGGCAACAGCAGATCCAGCAGCCGCTCCTCCGCCCGGACCTCCGCCTCGGGGTACACGTCGTCTTCGCGCTCGCTGCGCACCATGTTGATCGCCACGTCGACCAGCTCGCGCACCATCGATTCGACGTCGCGGCCCACGTAGCCGACCTCGGTGAACTTGGACGCCTCGACCTTGAGGAACGGGGCGCCCGCGAGCCGCGCCAGCCGCCGGGCGATCTCCGTCTTCCCCACCCCGGTGGGGCCGATCATGATGATGTTGTTCGGCAGGATCTCGTCGCGGATGTCGTCCGGCGCCTGGGCCCGACGCCAGCGGTTGCGCACCGCGATGGCGACGGCCTTCTTGGCCACCTCCTGGCCCACGATGTAGCGGTCGAGCTCGGCCACGATCTTGCGCGGCGGCAGCTCCTCCAGCCAGGGCAGCGCCTCCTCCGGCCCGGGGGCGGGGGCCGGGGTCGTCTGGTCGGGCGTGCGAGTCGGCTCGGCCATCAGAGCTCCAGAATCGAGATGTGCGTGTTGGTGTAGACGCAGATCTCGGCCGCGATTTCGAGCGAGCGCTGCACGATGTCCTTGGCGGGCAGTTCCGACGAGCGCAGCAGCGCGCGCGCCGACGCGAGGGCGTAGCTCCCGCCCGACCCGATGGCGAGCACGCCGTCGTCCGGCTCGATCAGCTCGCCCGACCCCGAGATCACGAAGCCGTGCTCCTTGTCGGCCACCACCAGCAGCGCCTCCAGGCGGCGCAGCACCCGGTCCGAGCGCCAGTCCTTGGCGAGCTCGACCGCCGAGCGCGGCAGGTTGCCGGGATAGCGCTCGAGCTTCTCCTCGAACTTCTCGAACAGGGTGAAGGCGTCGGCCGCCGCGCCGGCGAAGCCGGCGAGGATCTTCCCGCCCTTGAGCGTGCGCACCTTGTTGGCGTTCGCCTTCATCACGGTGTCGCCGATGGTGACCTGCCCGTCGCCGCCCAGGGCCACGTGGCCGTTGCGGCGGACGCACAGAATGGTCGTCGCGTGTATGGGCTGCATGTCTCTCATGCGCGGGGATGGGCCTGGTGATACACCTTCTTCAGTCGTTCCACGGACGTATGAGTATACACCTGCGTCGTGGAGAGCGAGGCGTGGCCCAGCAGCTCCTGCACCGCCCGCAGGTCGGCGCCCGCGTCGAGCAGGTGCGTCGCGAACGAGTGGCGCAGCGAGTGCACGTGCAG
>DATHGL010000100.1:0-3814 GCA_035317625.1 Gemmatimonadales bacterium
GCTCGGCACGCAGCCCGTCACCGCCACGACCATGCCGGGGCTCGTCCCCCAGGTTACCTGGGGAGCCACGGCCGAGGCGTCGAAGTCCACGCGCACGTCGTAGCTCGCCCCCGGGTCGGTGGGGAGCTCCCGCCACTGCTCCACGGCGCGAGCCCAAGCGGCGCCGCCCGGCGCGCGGGGCCGCCCGGCCAGATACGCGAAGGTCGTCTCGTCGGGCGCGATCATGCCGGCGCGCGCGCCCGCCTCGATCGACATGTTGCATACCGTCATCCGCGCTTCCATCGAGAGGGCGCGGATCGGGTCCCCGGTGTACTCGATGACGTGGCCCGTCGCGCCGGCCGTCCCGATCCATCCGATCAAGGCGAGGATGAGATCCTTGGCCGTGACCCCGGGCGCGAGCGTCCCCGTGACCCGGGCCTCCATGGTCCGGGGCTTGGACCACACGAGGCACTGCGTCGCGAGGACGTGCTCCACCTCGCTCGTACCGATCCCCAGCGCCAGCGCGCCGAAGGCGCCGTGCGTCGCGGTGTGCGAGTCGCCGCACACGATCACCATCCCGGGGCGCGTGAGGCCCAGCTCGGGCCCGATCACGTGCACGATCCCCTGCTCGGCGGATCCGAGATCGAACAATTCGACGCCGAAATCCCGGGCATTTGTCGCGAGCGCGGCGAGCTGCCGCGCCGCGATCGGGTCTGCAATGGGGACCGCACGGTCCCCGGTGGGGACGTTGTGGTCCACCGTCGCCACCGTCAGCTCGGGCCGGCGCACCCGGCGCCCGGCCTGCCGCAGCCCGGCGAACGCCTGCGGCGAGGTCACCTCGTGCACCAGGTGCAGGTCGACGTACAGCAGCGCCGGCCCCTCCGGGAACTGATGCACGACGTGTGCATCCCACACCTTCTGGAACAGGGTCCGCGCGCTCATGACGCGACGCCGGCTCCTTGGACTCGAGCGGCGGCGCGGCCTTCCTCCGTCCAGGGCATCATGGCGCGCAGCTTCGCGCCGACCTGCTCGATCGGGTGCGCCGCGCCGGCGCGGCGCAGCGCCTCGAACTGGCGACCGCCGCCGCGGCACTCGGCGATCCACTCCCGCGCGAAGCTCCCGGATTGGATGTCGCCCAGGATCCGCTGCATCGCGGCCCGGACCTCCGCCGTCACGATCTTCGGGCCCCGCGTGTAATCACCGTATTCCGCCGTGTCGCTGATGGAGTACCGCATGAACTTCATTCCGCCCCGATACATCAGATCCACGATCAGCTTCAGCTCGTGCATGCACTCGAAGTAGGCGATCTCCGGCGCGTACCCTGCGGCGGTGAGCGTCTCGAAGCCCGCCTGGATCAACGCGGTGACGCCGCCGCACAGCACGGTCTGCTCGCCGAACAGGTCCGTCTCCGTCTCCTCGCGGAACGTCGTCTCCAACACACCGGCGCGAGTGCAGCCGATCCCCGCGCCGTAGGCCAGGGCGTCGGCCAGCGCGTGGCCGCTCGCATCGCGATGCACGGCAACGAGCGCCGGCACGCCGCGCCCGGCTTGAAACTCGCTCCGCACCAGGTGCCCGGGAGACTTGGGCGCGATCATCGCGACGTCGACTTCGGCGGGCGGCGCGATTTCTCCGAAATGCACGTTGAACCCGTGCGCAAAGAGCAGCGTCTTGCCGCCCCGCAGACTGGGGACGACGGCCGCCTCGTACACCGCACGTGCCGTCTGATCGGGGACGAGCATCATCACGACGTCGGCCGACCGCGCCGCGTCGGCGACCGGGCGCACGTCCAAGCCCTCCGCCTGGGCGCGCTCCCACGAGGCCCCGCCCGGGCGCAGGCCCACGACCACCTGCGCCCCCGAGTCCCGCAGGTTGAGCGCGTGCGCATGACCCTGGCTGCCGTACCCGATCACCGCGATGACCCGGCCCTCGAGCCGGGCGGGATCGGCGTCGACGTCGTAGAAGACGCGCGGTTCTGTCGACCTCATGGTCTTGCCTCCGTAGTGGGATCCTCGTCCGTGAGCACCATCACCGAACGCACGCCGATCATCTTGTGAAACTGCTGGGCGACACGATCGGCGGTGACCGCATCGGCCTTCAGCACGAACGTCAGTCGCGACACACCCGCGGTGCCGCTCGGGTGCACCGCCAGACCCTCCACCGGCACGTTCCGGCGACGCAGCACGCCCACCGCGCGGTTGAGCGTCACCAGCGCGTCGTCGAGCAGCACGGCGACGGTGTGGGCGGAGGGCATGCGCCGGTCAGTCTCCGGCCGCCGCGGCGGGCTCCGCCTCGATCGGCTCGGACAGGGAGCCACCGGGGGGGATCATCGGGTACACGTTCGCCTCCTGCTCGATCATGAACTCGACCAGCGCCGGCCCGGGCTCGGCGTTCGCCCGCGCGACCGCGCCGGCGACCTCGCTCCCGTCCTTCACCCGGTACCCCGGGATACCGTATGCCTCGGCCAACTTCACGTAGTCCGGGCTCCAGATCGGCGTGCACGAGTAGCGCTTCCCGTGGAAGAACTGCTGCCATTGCCGCACCATCCCGAGGTACCCGTTGTTGAACACGGCCATCTTCACGGGCAGTCCCTCCTGCACCATGGTCGCCATCTCCGCCATGTTCATCTGGAAGCCGCCGTCGCCCGAGATCGCCCACACCGTGTCGTTCGGGCGCGCGAGGTGGACGCCCAGGGCGGCCGGCACGGCGAACCCCATGGCGCCGAGGCCCCCCGACGTGATGTGCGTGTTGGGCCGCTGGTAGGGATAGAGCTTCGCGACCCACATCTGATGCTGGCCCACGTCCGACACGATCGTACACTCGCCGTGGCTGGTCTCGTAGATGGACGCGAGGATGCCCTCGGGCGACAGGTCGCCCCGATACGACGCCGGCCGCGTGCGGGTGAAGCCGCGGATGTGCTCCAGCCAGCGCTCGCACCGCCGCGGCTCCACCGCGGCGAGCAGCCGCCGCGTGACGTCGCGCGCGTCGCCCACGATCCCGACGGCGACCGGCACGTTCTTCCCGATCTCGGAGCGGTCCAAGTCGACGTGCACAATGCGGGCCTGCGGCGCGAAGCTGGCCGTGTTCCCCGTGACGCGGTCGTCGAACCGCAGCCCGATGCCGATGATGACGTCGGCGTGCTGGATCGCGCGATTCACATGCACCTCACCGTGCATCCCCGGCATGCCGAGGTGCAGCGGGTGACCGTCGGGGAACGCGCTGATGCCGAGGAGCGTGGTGACGACCGGAATGCCGGTCTTCTCCGCGAGCGCCCGTACTTCCGCATATGCCTGCCCGAGGATCACGCCGTGCCCGATCATCAGGAGCGGCCGCTCGGCGCCGGCAATCAGGCGCGCAGCCTTGCGAACGCCGTCCTCCAGAAGGCCCGCGCTGGCGCCCGGGGTCGGTCGCGCCCCCTGGCCTCGGGCGCGCGTCGAGGGATCGCGGTATTCGGCCTTCTGGTTCTGCACGTCCTTGGGGACGTCGATCAGCACGGGCCCCGGCCGCCCTTCCCACGCCACCGCGATCGCTTCGGCGACGACGTCCGCCAGGTCACCCGCGTCCTGGACGAGATAGTTCTGCTTCGTGATCGGGAGGGTGATGCCGATGATGTCCGTTTCCTGGAAGGCGTCGCGCCCGATCATCGCGCGCGACACCTGGCCGGTGATCGCCAGCACGGGCGAGTTGTCCATGTGCGCCGCGGCCAACCCGGTCACGAGATTCGTGGCGCCCGGGCCCGACGTGGCGACGCACACGCCCACGCGCCCCCCCGCCCGGGCGTAGCCGTCCGCCGCGTGCGCCGCCGCCTGCTCGTGCCGGACGAGGATATGACGCAGGC
>DATHGL010000101.1:0-2715 GCA_035317625.1 Gemmatimonadales bacterium
GACGCAGATCATCGGTCTGATGGAGGCCCTGAAGGCGAGCCTCAAGGGGGGCAAAGGCGCGGCGGAGCGCAAGCCGGCGAAGCGCGTCGAGAAGAAGGCTGCCGCGAAGGCCCTGGTGCTGCCCACCAAGCGCAAAGTGGGAGGTGCACGAGGCTAGTTCTCGGGCATGAAGGGATACACCTCCCACGACGTCGCGAGATTGCTGGGACTGACCGTCGCGCAGGTGCGGGGCTTCGCGCGCGACGGTTTTTCAGCGCCCCGTCGCGGGGGGCAGCGGGAGCTGCAGTTCTCCTTCCAGGACCTGGTCGTCTTGCGTACCGCCAAGGCGCTCGTGGCCGCGCGCATCCCCACCCGTCGTATCCGCCGCGCCCTCAAGAAACTGCGCCTCGAGCTGCCGCGCGGCCGGTCGCTCGCCGAGCTGCGCATAGTCGCCGAGGGCGACCGCATCGTCGTGAGCGACGGCGACACCGCGTGGAATCCCGAGTCGGGCCAGACGCATCTCGATTTCGCCGTGTCGGACCTCGCGACGCGGGCGGCGCCGATCGCGCGCCGCACGGCGCAAGCGGCGCGGGCGGCCGAGGGCGACCTGGACGCCGAAGACTGGTACGAGCTGGGCCTCGAGCTCGAGGCCGTGGATCCGGGCGAGGCGCGGGATGCCTACCGACGCGCCCTGGAGCTCGACGCACACCACGCCGACGCCCACGTCAATCTGGGCCGGCTGCTGCACGAGCAGGGGCTGATCGCAGAGGCGGAGCGACACTACCGGCTCGCGCTGCGCGAGACTCCAGACCACGCGACGGCCGCGTTCAATTTGGGCATCGCGCTCGAGGACCTGGATCAGCCGGCGGACGCGATCGAGGCGTACCGCGCGGCACTCGCGACGGATCCACGGCTCGCCGACGCGCATTACAACGTGGCCCGGCTGTACGAAAAGATGGGAAAGAAGGCGGCAGCGCTACGGCACCTGTCGATCTATCGGAGACTCGCGGTCGCGGACTAAGGACCCGAATTCCTGCGCCAGCTTCGGCCCGATCCCCGACTCCTCGTGCTTGAAGAAGACGAACGCGTCTCCCCACCCCTTCCCCAGCTCCTTCACGGTCTTGGCCCACTGCTCCAAGTCCTGCTTCTGGTAGCCCTCGTCGCGCAGCCGCATGTAACCGAAGTCCGCCGTGGCGACGAGGGGGGTGTGCCCCTCCTCCGTGTCCGCGACGCACAGCGCCGCATTGCCCACGCGCAAGGCGTCGTACACCTCGTCCACGAACCACGACTCGTGCCGGAACTCCCAGGCGCACCGCAGGTCCGCCGGGAACTGAGTGAGCAAGTCGTTCAGCCGGTCCACGTCCTTCTTGAAATTGGGCGGCAGTTGGAACAGAATCGGCCCGAGCTTCGGCCCCAGTTTGCGCGCCGTCTCGAGGAAATAGCGCAGCGGGTCGTCCACGTCCTTGAGCCGGGCGATGTGGGTGATGCGCTGTGGCGCCTTGAGCACGAAGGTGAACCCCGCTGGCGTGGCGGCGTCCCATCCCTCCACCGTCTTCGCATTCGGCATCCGGTAGAACGTGTAGTTGATCTCCACCGTGCCGAGCCGCTCGGCGTAGTACTCGAGCATTTTGGCCCCGGGCATCTTGGCCGGATAGAACGGCCCCTTCCACTCGGGGAAGTTGTAGCCGGAGGTGCCGACGCGGACGTTCACGCCACCCACACCGTCTTGACGTTCACGAACTCCCGCAGGCCGTACTCCGACAGCTCGCGCCCGTAGCCGGAGCGCTTCACTCCGCCGAACGGCAGCCGCGGATCGGACTTGACGAGCCCGTTCACGAACACGCTTCCCGCTTCGATCTCGCCGGCCACGTGCTCGCCGCGCTGGGTGTCCGCGGTCCAGACCGACGCCCCGAGTCCATAGGGCGACGCGTTCGCGAGCCGGATCGCGTCCGCTTCGTCCTTGGCGCGGATCACCGCCGCCACGGGGCCGAACGTCTCCTGATCGAACGCCGGCATCCCCGGTTCCACCGCGACGAGCACGGTTGGCGGGTAGAAGGCGCCCCGGCCGGCGGGGAGCTGGCCGCCGAGCACAAGCCGGGCGCCGCGCTGCACCGACTCCTGTACCTGCCGGTGGAGGTTCTCGCGCAGATCGAGCCGCGCCTGCGGCCCGACCTGCGTCGCCGCGTCGAGCGGATCCCCCACCTTCCGGGCGCGCATCTCGTCCGTGAACCGCTCGAGGAAGCGATCCGCTACGCGCTCCACGACGATGAAGCGCTTCGCGGCGATGCAACTCTGGCCGCTGTTGATCAAGCGTGCCTCGGCGGCGGTCTGTGCCGCCCTCTCCACGTCGGCGTCGTCGAGCACAATAAAGGGATCGCTGCCGCCGAGCTCGAGCACCGTTTTCTTCAGATGCCGACCCGCCTGCTCCGCCACCTGGCTCCCCGCGCGGTCACTGCCCGTGAGGGTCACGGCGCGCACGCGGGCGTCGGCGATGACGCGACCCGCCGCCTCGTTCGAGAGGAGCACGGCCCGGAACAGCCCCTCGGGGAACCCCGCCTCGCGGAACACCCCCTCGATCTCGAGCGCGCAGCGGAACACGTTGGGCGCGTGCTTCAGGATCCCGGCATTCCCCGCGGCGAGCGCCGGCGCGGCAAAGCGGAACACCTGCCAGAACGGAAAATTCCACGGCATGATCGCGAGCACGGGCCCGATCGCGTCGAACCGGACATAGCTGCG
>DATHGL010000102.1:0-3642 GCA_035317625.1 Gemmatimonadales bacterium
GGCTCGAGCCGCGGCAGGATCTCGCGGACCCGCTCCGCGTCGGCGGCGCAGACGAGGCCACCCACCCGAAACAGGAGCAGTCGGACGAATCCCGCGTCACTCATCCGAAGCGAAGAAGCCAAGATACTGCAAGGGGTTGCGTTGAGCAAGCAAAGCGGGATCGGCGGCCGCTGCGGCGAGCGCCGGCACCAGATCGGCGGGCCATTCCGAACGCAGCACCAGGGGCGTGCCGCTCACGGGATGGATAAGAGCGAGCTGGGCGGCGTGGAGCAGCTGACGCGGCGCGAGCGTCTCGAGGCGCTCGGCCGCCTGGCGCTCGGACGGCGTGACGCGCCGGCTCCCACCGAACGCGTACTCGCGGTCCCCGACGACCGGATGCCCGACGTGCGCCAGGTGCACGCGGATCTGGTGGGTGCGCCCCGTGCCCAGCGTCACGCGCAGCAAGTCGGTCTGCGCGAACCGGGCGATCACGCGGGCGTGCGTGACCGCGTGCCGGCCGCTTGCGAGGACCGTCATGCGCGTCCGATCCTTGGGATGGCGCGCGATCGGCGCCTCGATGTCCACGGGACTGCGCGCGAAGTGGCCCCAGGCGAGCGCGGCGTACACGCGCTCGACCTTGCGCCGCTCGATCATGTGGGCCAGGCGGCGATGCGCGAGGTCGGTCTTCGCCACGAGCAGCAGGCCCGACGTGTCGCGGTCGAGCCGGTGCACGATCCCGGGGCGGCCTGCCGCCGCGCCCGGCGCGAGCGCGGTTCCCCGTTCCGTCAGGACGTTGACGAGCGTGTCGTCCCAGTGCCCCGGTCCCGGATGCACGACCAGGCCGGCGGGTTTGTCGAGCACGGCGAGGTGCTCGTCTTCGTAGGCGAAGGTGAGGTCCACGTGGGCGGGAGCGTAGCTCTTGGGCGGCGGCTCCTCCGGCGGCAGCTCGATGCTCAGGACGGCGCCGCGCTCGAGCTGGGCCGACGCGCGCAGCGGCCGACCGTCACAGGTGACGCGTTTGGCGGCGATGATGCGAGAGGCGACGGTGCGGGACAGCGCCAGCTGATCGGCGAGAAAGCGGTCGAGGCGCTCGGTCTCGGAGGCGAGGATGCAGAACGTCACCGCGGCCATCAGGGCCCGGCCGTCCCGGCCTCCTTCGTTCGCTCGTGCGCCCGGCCTTCGAGCCAGAGCGAGATCGCGAGGGCGATCGCCCCGACCGTGATCGCGGAGTCGGCGACGTTGAAGGTCGGCCACCGCGCCGTCCCGATCCCCACGTCCACGAAGTCCACGACCCCCTGGGGGCTGCGCACGCGATCGATCACGTTCCCCACCGCCCCGGCGCACACGAGCGCGAGGGACAGCAGGCGCACGCGGTCGCCCGGCCGCGCCGAGCGCACCATCGAGCGCAGCACGAACAGGGCGATGATCGCGAGCCCGAAGAAGATCCAGTTCGAGTAGGTGCCGAGGCATAGCCCGAACGCCGCACACTTGTTGTACACGAGCCGGAATTGCACGTAGCTCCCGACGACCTGCACCGGCAGGTGGCGCGCCAGAACCGATTCGGCGAGCAGCTTGGTGGCCAGGTCGGCGGCCACCACCGCGCCCGCGGCGGCCCAGAACAGCCGGCGGTCAGCGGCGTTTCCCATCTTCTTCTTTCGCCTTGCACTTGATGCACAGCCGCGCGTGGGGCAGCGCGTCGAGCCGCTCGAAGCCGATCTCCTCGCCGCACTGCTCGCAGGTGCCGAACTTCTCGGGCGCCTGGTACAGCCGCCGCAGCGCCTGGTTGACGTGCCAGAGGTAGCGACCCTCCTGCGAGGCGAACAGGAACGCCTTCTCGCGCTCCATGGCGTCGGTGCCCTGATCCGCCATGTGGAACGAATAGCTCGAGAGGTCCCCGTCGGATGCCTGCAGGCTCGAGTTGAAGGACTCGTCGTAATAGCCGAGCTCCTTCATCACCCGGGCGCGCTCTTCGTGCAAGCGCTTCTCGAGATGGGCCAGCTGCTTCTTGCTCAGGCTGGCCTTGGTCGCTTTGGGCTTGGCCTTCGCTTTGGTCTTGGATTTTGTCGGCATTATCGCGTACCGCCCTTTCGTCCGTCATGGCGCCGGAGCGCAATGGTCACGCGGCGCGCGTCGATGTCCACTTCCCGGGTCACATCAGCTGCGCTCAGCACGGCGCCGAGGACGATTTTGCGCGCCAGCGTCTCGCCCTCGACGAAGCTCTGAAACGCGGACACGGCCGCCACGATCTCCTCGGCACCGGCCACGCTGAGCTCGATGCGCGTGGTGTATTCGTACCCCGCTTCCTTGCGGAGGCGCTGCACCCGATTCACGAGCTCGCGCGCCAGTCCTTCCTGGACCAGGTCGTCCGTGAGCCGGGGGTCCACCGCCGCGACGTACGGGCCGTCTGCCTGGACGGCCCAATCGCTCACCACCTCGCGCGTCACCAACACGTCCTCGGGCCGGAATTCGAACTCGCCGACGCGGACGGGCTCACCACGTTCGAGCGCCTGCAGGTCCGCCGCCGTGAGCTGCGACACCGCAGCGGCCGCGCGGGGCGTGTCCTTGCCGTAGCGCTTGCCCAGGCTCCGGAATTCCGCCTTCCCCTTGAGCCGGACCAGGTCGTGGTCCGACCCCGCCACTTCGATTGCCTTGGCGTTCACTTCCGCGGCCAAGATATCTAACAGGTCCGCCAAGGCTGGGCCCTTCACGGCCGCCGGGACCACCACCTGGATCTTGGCCACGGGCTGCCGGACGTGGAGCTGCTTGGTCTCCCGGGCCGCGCGCGCCAGCGACGCGAGCTTGCGCACCGCGGCCATCGCCTGGAGCAGCTCCGGCGCCCGGCGACCCTGATCGGCGGGGAATGAGGCGAGGTGGACCGAGGTTCTCGCGAGCGCGCGGTGGATCCAGTCGGACACGAAAGGCGCCGCCGGCGCCAGCAGCCGCGCCGACGTGACCAGGGCTTCGTGCAATGTCTCCAAGGCCACCGCGTCGGTGGCCCGGTCGGGCGCCCAGAAGCGGGGGCGGTTGCGCCGGATGTACCAGCGCGACAGGTCCTCGCCTACGAAGTCCATGATCCCTCGCACGCCGCTGGTCACGTCGTAGTCCGACCACGCCCGGCGCACCTCCTCCACGACCTCGTCGAGGCGCGCGAGCAGCCAGCGATCAGCGGCGGGGCGTTTCTCGAACGGCGTCGCCGCGGCGTCCGGCGGCGGCGTCCAATCCTGGGCGTAGCGGCCGAAGAAGTCGTAGGTGCTGCGGAGGGTGTTGAGAAACCCGCCCGTCACGTCCGGGATCTGGCGGCGATCGAACGGCTTCGGCTTCCACACCTGGCTCTGACCCAGCAGGTACAGCCGCACCGCGTCCGCCCCGTATTCCTCGATCACCTCCCAGGGGTTCACCACGTTGCCGCGGCTCTTCGACATCTTCTGGCCCTCGGGGTCGAGGATCAGCCCGAGGCAGACGCAGGCCTCATAGCTCGAGCGGTCGAAGAGCAGCACGGACTCGGCGAGCAGGGTGTAGAACCAGCCGCGGGTCTGGTCGATCGCCTCGCAGATGAAGTCGGCGGGGAACGCCTCGTCGAACGAGTCGGCGTCGTCGAAGGGGTGGTGGCGTTGCGCGGACGGCATCGAGCCCGAGTCGAACCACGCGTCGAGGACCGGCGGG
>DATHGL010000103.1:0-5994 GCA_035317625.1 Gemmatimonadales bacterium
AGGCCGGCGTACACTCCGGTGATTCCGCCTGTTCACTGCCTCCGTATTCATTAACAGCGCCGGTTATCGCTGAAATCCGTCGACAGACGGGGGCCTTGGCGCTGGAGCTTCGGGTCATCGGTTTAATGAATATTCAATTTGCGATTCGCGGCAGCATGGTGTACGTGCTGGAGGTCAATCCGCGGGCGTCCCGGACCGTGCCGTTCGTGAGCAAGGCGACCGGGGTGTCCCTCGCCAAGCTCGCGGCCGCGGTCATGGTGGGGCACACCCTGGACGAACTGGGCATTCCCGATGACCTTCCGCTCCCCGGGGTGGCGGTGAAGGAGGCGGTCTTCCCCTTCACCAAGCTGCCCGGTGTCGATACCATCCTGGGCCCGGAAATGCGCTCGACCGGGGAGGTCATGGGCCTGGCCGACAGTTTCGGGATGGCGTTCGCGAAGGCCCAAATCGCCGCCGACGGGAGCCTGCCGCTCTCGGGCGCGATTTTCGTGACGGTGAACGACTCGGACAAGCCGACCGTGCTGCCGATTGTGCGGCGGTTCCACGAGATGGGGTTCCGCATCGCGGCCACCGACGGCACGGCGCGGTACCTGCGCAGCCGCGGCGTGCCGGCCGAGCGCGTCGCCAAGGTGCACGAGGGGCGGCCGAATGCGATCGACTTGATCGTAGCGGGCGACGTGCAGTTGCTCATCAACACGCCCCTGGGAAAGTTCACGCAGGCGGACGATTACGCGATCCGGCGCGCGGCGCTGATGCACCGGGTGCCGTACACGACGACGATGTCGGCGGCGAGCGCCGCCTGCGACGCGATCATCGCTCTACGCAGCCGAACGGGCAGCGTGAGGAGTCTCCAAGAATGGCACGAAAGAACGACCGTCGAAAACCAGCCGCCGGCAGCCGCAAGGGCGCCGACGCCAAGCCCAGCGCCAACCGTTCGGCGATAGCGAAGCCGCCGGCCAAACCGGCGGGGAAGGCCGGCAAGGCTGCCGTCAAGCCGCCGGCACCGCCCCCGCCTGCCCCCAAAGTCAAATTTCGCGGCCGGGTGCTCGAGAACGAGCCGCTGGCGCGCTACACCACGTACCGGCTGGGCGGGCCGGCGCGCTACGTCGTCTTGCCCGCCGACGTCGACGACGTCGCCAAGGGGCTGGAGCTCGCGCAAGACCGCGGACTCCCGTGGATCGCGCTCGGCCTGGGCTCGAACGTGCTGGTGAAGGACACCGGCTTCCCCGGCGTCGTGATCCGCATCGGCAAGGGGCTCGACCGCTTCGAGATGAAGGGGGCGACGGCGATCGTGGGCGCGGGGCTGGCGACGCCACTGCTCGCGCGCCGCACGGCGGAGGCGGGGTTCGCGGGGGTAGAGCGCTTCATCGGGATTCCGGGCACGGTCGGCGGCGGCGTGTTCATGAACGCCGGCGCGCACGGAGCGGAGTTCGCGGAAGTGCTCACCGAAGCCACCGTCATGGACGTAAAAGGGAAGATCCGGCCGGTGTCACGCAAGCAGATCTCGTTCAAGTACCGCGCCTCGAATCTTGGCACCGTCATCGTGCTCGAAGCGAAGCTGGCCCTGATCGAGGAGCCGCCCGCGAAGCTCAAGGAGTTGCAGGCCCGCTTGCTGCGGTGGCGCAAGGCGGGGACGCCGTTCGATCAACCGTGCGCCGGCTCGGTGTTCAAGAATCCCGGCGGCCCCCGCACGGCCGGCGTGTTGATCGACGAGTGCGGCCTCAAGGGCTTCACGATCGGCGGTGCCCAGGTCTCGTCCCTGCACGCGAACTATATCGTCAACACCGGTAACGCCACGGCGAGTGACGTGTTGAAGGTCATCGAGCACGTGCGCAAGGCGGTCGCCAAGAAGGCCGGCGTCGAGCTGGAGCTTGAGGTCAAGGTGATCGGGACCTAGATGGCGGAATTCTTCGTCCACGAATCGAGCTACGTCGACTCCGGGGCGCAAGTCGGCCGTGGCACGAAGATTTGGCATTTCTGCCACGTGATGCCCGGCGCGGCGATCGGCGAGCGCTGCAGCCTGGGCCAGAACGTGGTGGTGATGCCCGGCACGCAGATCGGCAACAACGTCAAGATTCAGAACAACGTGTCGATCTACGAAGGCGTCACGCTCGAAGACGATGTATTTTGCGGACCGTCCTGCGTGTTCACGAACGTCATGAACCCCCGCAGTCACGTCCCGCGCAAGCACGAGTTTCGTCGCACGCTCGTCAAGCGGGGCACATCGATCGGCGCGAACGCGACGATCGTGTGCGGGGTCACGCTCGGTGAGTATGCGTTCATCGGCGCGGGGGCCGTCGTCACATCCGATGTCCCGGCGTACGCGCTCATGGTGGGCGTGCCGGCGCGCCGGGTCGGATGGATGTGCCAGTGCGGTGAGCGATTGCTGGTGACCGGGGGCACGGCGGCGTGTGCCGTGTGCGGCGCCGCCTACCAGGAGTCGAACGGCAGCGTGCGTCCGCTTGCCCAACCCCGCCGCGTCGGATGAGTTGTCGCGCTGCTTCGGGGTGCTGACACCGTGAACGTGCCGCTCCTGGACCTCGTGGCGCAGTACCGCGCCGTCAAAGACGAGGTTCTCCCCGCGATCCACGCGGTCATCGAGTCGCAGCAGTTCGTGATGGGTCCTCCGGTCTCGCAGCTCGAGACCGCCGTGGCCCGGCTCGCCCGCGCGCGGCACGGCATCGCGTGCGCCAGCGGGACGGATGCGTTGCTCCTGCCCCTCAAGGCGTTGACGCTCCAACCCGGCGACGAGGTCGTCACGACGCCGTTCACCTTTTTCGCGACCGCCGGGACGATCCACAACGCCGGCGGGACCCCCGTATTCGTGGACATCGAGCCGGGGACGTTCAACATCGATCCCCGAGCGGTCGAAGCCGCGATCACGCCGCGCACCCGGGCCATCCTGCCGGTGCATCTGTACGGCCAGATGGCCGCCATGGAGCGGCTGCTCGCTCTGGCGACCGCCCGCAGTCTGCCGATCCTGGAGGATGCGGCACAGGCGATCGGGGCCCGCCGCCGGATCGGCGGGGAGTGGCGGATGGCGGGCGAGCTCGGGTGGGCCACCGGGTTCTCCTTCTTTCCGAGCAAGAACCTCGGCGCCTGGGGCGACGGCGGGATGATGGTCACGTCGCACGACGCCCTCGCCGAGCGACTGCGCAAGCTTCGGCTCCACGGCGGTGCGAAGCAGTACTACCACGACGAGGTCGGCACCAACTCGCGCCTCGACTCACTCCAGGCCGCCGTGCTCCTCGCGAAGCTCCCGCACCTCGCGTCGTGGTCCGCCAAACGGCGGGAGCACGCGACGTACTACAGCGCCGGACTCGCCGACCTCCCTGCGGTTCGGGCGCCGGTGGTGGACCCGGCGAACGAGCACATCTTTCATCAATACACCCTGCGCGTCGAGCGCCGCGACGAGCTCCAGGCGCACCTCAAGCGCCAGGGAATCGGGAGCGCGATCTACTATCCCGTGCCGCTCCACCTGCAGGCGTGCTTTGGTCACCTGGGCTACCAGCCGGGGCAGCTGCCCGCGTCGGAGCAGGCGTGCCGCGAGGTGCTGTCGCTCCCCGTGTACCCGGAGCTGACCCGCGCGCAGCTCGATTGCGTGATGGAGACGATCCGCGGATTCTACCGGTGAGCCGGCTCAAGCTCGGCGTGGTCGGCGCGGGGACGTGGGGCAGGAACCACGTCCGTACCGCCGCCAGTCTCGCGGACGCGGAGCTGGCGGCGGTGTGCGACACCGACGCCCAGGTGCGCGGGCGGCTCCAGCGCCAGTACCCGGGGGCGCACGTCACGGGCGACCTGGCCGACCTGTTGGCCCGGGTGGACGCCGTGGTGATCGCGTCGCCCGCGGCGACGCATGCCCGGATCGCCTTGCAGTGCGTCGAGGCGGGCAAGCCGTGTCTGGTGGAGAAGCCGTTCGCCCTGAGCACCCGCGACGCCGAGGCGGTTGCTCGGGCGGGTTCCGGGCGGGGCGTCCCCGTCCTCGCCGGTCATCTGCTCGTGTTTCACCCGGCGGTGGAGCGGCTGCGGAGCCTGGTCCAGGAGGGGGAGCTCGGCCGGATCTACTATCTGTACGGCCTGCGAGTCAACCTGGGGCAGGTGCGCGCCGATGAGAACGCTCTCTGGAGCTTCGGCCCGCACGACGTCTCGGTGGCACTGTACTTGCTTGGGGAGGCACCCGTGCGTGTGGCGGCGCACGGCAAGAGCTATCTCCAGCCGAAGGTGGAGGACGTCGTGTTCCTGACGATGGAGTTCGGGAGCGGCGTGCTCACGCATGTGCAGTTGTCGTGGCTCGATCCGCACAAGGAACGGAAACTCACGGTGGTGGGGGCGAAGAAAATGGTGGTGTTCGACGACATGGAAGCGCGCGAGAAGCTACGGATCTACGACAAGGGCGTGGAGCGGCCGCCGGAGTACGGATCGTACGGCGAAGCGTTGTCCATCCGGGAGGGAGACATCTTCATTCCGAAAATTCCGAACGTCGAGCCGCTCGCCGCCGAGCTCGGCCACTTCGTACGCGTGGCGCGCGGTGCGGAGCCGCCGCGGGCCAGCGCGCAGGACGGCGTGGGCGTCGTCCGGGTGCTGGAAGCCGCCACGCAGTCCCTCGCGGCCGGCGGGGCTCCGGTCACCCTATGAGCGCCGCCCAGTCGTCCGCCGACGCCCTGGTGGCCAAGGCCCAGGATCGCTCGGCGTTGATCGGTATCGTCGGCCTGGGCTACGTGGGCCTGCCGCTGGCCATGGAGTTCGGGCGCGCGGGCTTCCGCGTGCTCGGGTTCGACGTGAGCAAGTCCGTCGTGGAGACCCTGAACCAGGGGCGCTCCCATGTCAAGGATGTGCCGAGCGCGGACGTCGCCGGATTCGCCCAGGCCGGCAAGTTCACCGCCACGACGGACCTGGGCCGGCTCGGCGAGCCGGACATCGTGTCGATCTGCGTGCCCACGCCGCTCTCGAAGACGAAGGATCCCGACGTGAGCTATGTGCTCGCGGCGACGAACGCCGTCAAGCGGACCCTGCGGCGCGGCCAGCTCATCATCCTCGAATCCACGACGTACCCCGGCACGACGCGCGAGCTCATGTTGCCGGCGCTCGTGGGGACGGGGCTCACGGTCGGGGAGGACTTCTTCCTGGCGTTTTCGCCCGAGCGTGTGGATCCCGGCAACCCGAAGTGGAACACGCACAACACGCCCAAGGTGGTGGGCGGGATCACGGCGGCCTGCCGGCGCGTGGCACTGGCCGTGTACGAGCCGGCCATCGAGACGCTCGTACCGGTGTCGTCCACCGAGGCGGCCGAGCTGGTCAAGATCCTGGAGAACACGTTTCGCAGCGTGAATATCGGGCTCGTCAACGAGATGGCGATCGTGTGCGACAAGCTCGGGGTCGACGTGTGGGAAGTGATCGAAGCCGCGGCGACGAAGCCGTTCGGCTTCATGAAGTTCATGCCGGGGCCGGGCGTCGGCGGCCACTGTATCCCGCTCGATCCGCACTACCTCGCGTGGAAGATGCGCACGCTGAATTACCGTACCCGCTTCATCGAGCTGGCGGGCGAGATCAACGCGGAAATGCCGGAGTACTGGGTGGGGCGCGTCGTCGATCGCCTCAACGAGCAGGGGCGGGCGGCCCGGGCCAGCAAGGTCCTGGTGGTGGGTGTCGCGTACAAGAAGGACATCGACGACATCCGTGAAAGCCCGGCGCTCGACGTGATCCGATTGCTGCAACGCCGCGGCGCCGCGGTCTCGTATCACGACCCCCACGTCCGTCGGCTCAAGGACGAGGGCATCGATCTGGCCTCGGTGCCGCTCACCTCCGAGACGCTCGCGGCCGCCGATTGCGTAGTGATCGTGACGGATCACTCGGACATCGACTATGCGCTCGTGGAGCGCTGCGGACGCCTCATCGTCGACACGCGGAACGCCACGGCGCGTGCTCGGCCCGGACGCGCGACGATCGTCGGGCTGTCCGGCGGAATGTCGTCGGACGCGCTGTCGGTACCGGTTT
>DATHGL010000104.1:0-7988 GCA_035317625.1 Gemmatimonadales bacterium
CATCCGCTGGGGCAAGATGCCACCCCGGTCGCAGTACGCGCTGTTCATCCTCGCCGTCACCTTCACGTGGCTGATGGGTCTGATGGGGTTCGCGCGCTCCGGCATCCGCCAGTACTGGCACGTGTGGCAGGTGATGCAGGACACGAGCCAGTACGCCGCCACGCCGGCGCTCGGCTACGCGTCGAAGATGATCAGCCTGTGCGTGTTGATCTTCCTCTCGCTCGTGGCGTTCGTGTTCTGGCTCGGCGGCCTGGCGGAGAAGTCCACGTTCGTCGCGACGCCCGAGCGACAGGGGGAGCCCCGGCATGTGGGCCACTAACGCGAAGATCGTGGGCATCGTGCTCGGGACCCTGGCGCTCTATACCCTGATCGCCAACAAGATCCCGCAGGTGCAGTCCGAGGTGCCGCAGGCGCTCACCCTCGGCGCCAACGTCACCCCGGAGCAGCTGGTCGCGGCGGGGGAGAAGGTGTACACCGGGATCGGCGGCTGCACCACCTGCCACGGGCTCGGGGAGCGCGCGCCGAACCTGCTCACCGATGAGAAGGGCCAGGGCACGATCGGTGCCCGCTGCGGCAAGCGCGAGCCGGGGAAGAGCTGCAAGCAATACCTGTACGAGTCGCTCGACAACCCGACGGCGTTCGTCGTCTCCGGCTACCAGCCCATCATGCCCGTGATGACGAAACAGCTGTCGCCCGAGCAGGTATGGTCGGTGATCGCGTTCCTCCAAGCCCAGGGCGGCTCGGTGGACGTCACGGCGGACGACATCGCGAAATCAAAACCCGCGGCGGGTGCACTGACCCCGGGCGCAAGCCCGGGGAGCACCGGCGGCGCGTTTGCCGGTGGTAGCACGGATCCCAAGGTGATCATCCAGGCGGCCGGCTGCCTCGCGTGTCACAAGCTCGAGGGCCAGGGACAAGTGATCGCGCCGGACTTGACGCACGTCGGCTCGCGCCGTGACGCGGCGTCGATCCGGAAGAAGGTCCTGGACCCGGCGTCGTCGATCACGCAGGGCTACGAGAAACTCGCCGGCATCATGCCCAAGAGCTTCGGCACGATGATGAACGCTTCCCAGCTCGAGGCGCTGGTCGACTACCTGGCGGCGCACAAATGACCATCCCGCCCGCCGTCCGGCGCTACGCCGGGCACCCGTTCTGGCAGGGCGTAGGGATCCTGGTCCTCGCCTATCTCGTCGTCGTGGGCGTCGTGCCGCTCCTGCCGGGGAGCGCGATCGTGCCGAAGAGCGTGGTGCTGCAGTACATGATCACCGTGCTCGTGGGCGTGCTCATCTACGTGAGCGACAACGAGACCCGGTGGACCCGCTTCAAAGAGCCGATCCACGCGGTCCTGGTGGAGCCGCGACTCAAGCTGGCGCGCAGCATGTTGCTCGCGGCCGTGACGGCGCTCGTGGGGCTCGTGGCGTACGGGCAGGTGACGACGACGGTCGCGGCGCCGCCCAACCTGCGATCGATCCATCCCGCGCCCCCCACGGAGATCACCTTCCGGGGCAGGTCGATCACGCTGACGGGGCTCGAGAACCCGCTGCGGCAGCATCCCGACTCGCTCGCCGCGTACCTCGCCGAGGGGAAGCGCGTCTACTACCGAAACTGCATGCCGTGTCACGGCGACCACCTCGACGGCCTGGGGCACTTCGCGTCCGGCTTCAACCCGCTGCCCGCCAACTTTCAGGACAACGGGACGATCGCGCAGCTCACCGAGAGCTTCGTGTTCTGGCGGGTGGCAAAGGGCGGGCCCGGGCTGCCGCGCGAAGGGACTCCCTGGAACTCCGCGATGCCGAAGTGGGAGGATTTCCTGACGGAGCGGGAGATCTGGTCGGTGATCCTGTTCCTGTACGATCAGACGGGATGGAAGCCGAGGACGTGGGAGAAATCTGGGGAGAAGGAAGAGGGGAGAGGTCCATGACGGGTCGGGGCTCTGCCTTCGTCATCGGGACTTTTCTCGCGGTTGGGAGCGTACCTCTCCCTTCCCCCCTCTCCCTTGTCGCGCAAGACACCACCCGGGGCAAGGCCGTCTACGTCAAATGGTGCGCGGGTTGTCACGGAGATGGCGGCGCCGGTGACGGCCCCGCCGCCGACGCCATGCTGCCCCGCCCCCGCAACTTCACGGGCGCGATCTACAAGATCCGCACGACGGCAAGCGGCCAGCTGCCCACCGACCGAGACCTGATGCGGGCGATCGACGAGGGGCTCCCGGGCAGTGCGATGCCGGCGTGGAAGGACCGGCTGTCCGACGGCGAGCGGCGCGACGTGATGGCGTATCTGAAGACCTTCTCGGCGTTCTTCGCGGACACGAGCCAGCACATCGTGGCGCTCGCGTTCTCGAGCCCCCCGGGCGGCGGGACGGGGGCGGCGGCCCTCAAGGAAGGGCGGCTGTTTTACGATTCCATCGGGTGCCGCAAGTGCCACGGCGACCAGGGCCGGGGGGATGGCCCTTCGGCGCCGACCCTCAAGGACGACGCCAGCTTCCCGACGTTCGCCGCCGACCTGCACCAGAGCTGGCGTTTCCGCGGCGGTGGCACCGTCGAGGACGTCTATCACCGGCTGCGCACCGGACTCGACGGCACCCCGATGCCGTCGTTCTCCGATCTGATCGATCAGAAGTTCCTGACCGACGAGCAGCTGTGGCGCCTCGCGCAGTACGTGCGGTCGCTCTCGCCGGCGAAACCGCCCGAGGTGCGCGACGTGGTCCACGCCCCGCAGCTCGCCGCCGCGCCGAGCTCGCCGAGCGATTCGACGTGGGCGCGCGTGGACCGCTACTGGTTCCCGCTCGTGGGTCAGGTGATCAAGCGGGCCCGCTGGTTCGCGCCCTCGGTGTCGGGTGTGTGGGTGCAGGCGGTGCATGATGGGAAGACGCTCGCGCTGCGGGTGAGCTGGGACGACCGCACCCAGAGCCCCGACAGCGCGTGGCTCGGGTTCGAGCAGCGGGTGCTCCAGACGGTGGCGAGCGACGATTCCGCGTCGCTCACGGCGCAGCTCTGGCCCGATCAGCTGGCGGTGCAGTTCCCCCGCCGGCTCGCCGAGGGAATGGAGCGACCCTACTTCCTGATGGGGACGGCGACCGACCCGGTGTATCAATGGCGCTGGGTGAGCCGGCCCGAGCGCGCGGTCGCCGGGCTGGCCAGGGGGATCGAGCAATTCGATACGCTCCCCGCCGCGCCAGCCGGGCAGGCGACCTACGATCACGGCGAGTGGAGCGTGGTGCTCACGCGCGCCCTTGCGACGCCTGATACCGGTAACGAAGTTCAGCTTGCGGCCGGCCGGGCGATTCCGGTGGCGTTTTTCGCCTGGGACGGTTCCAGCGGGGAACACGGCTCGCGGATGGCCGTGAGCACCTGGTATTTCCTGGCGCTGGACCAGCCGACGCCGTCGGGCGTGTTCGTGACGCCGCTGGTCGCCATGCTCCTGGCTCTCGGCCTGGGCGTCGTCGTGGTCCGGAGGGCTCAGGCGCGGCGGGCCTGATCTGCCGTTTCAATTTTCTGAGGGACAATGCGAAGCACAGTGATTCCGGTTGTGTGCGGTGTGATGGCGATCGTCGGATGCGAGAAGGGGCGGGCTGGGGCGTCGCCAGGCGTGGCGCAGGCCGCGGAGTCTGTGCCGGTAACCGCGCAGCCGGCAGCCTCGGCGACGGACGGCGCCACGATCACCGGGAAGATCAAGTTCACCGGGGCCAAGCCCGTCAACCCCAAGATCGACATGGGCGACGAGCCGAAGTGCAAGGCGAAGTACCAGGGGGTGCCCACGGACGAACTCGTGGTCGTCAACCCGAACGGCACCCTCGCCAACGTGTTCGTCTACGTGAAGACGGGTCTACCTGCGGGCTACACAGCGCCGGCGCCGGCTGGACCCGTGACCCTGGATCAGGACGGCTGCCGCTACCATCCGCACGTGCTCGGCATCCAGGTCGGCCAGACACTCGCCATCAAGAACTCCGACGGCATCCTGCACAACATCAAGGCGAAGGCCGTGAAGAATCGGCCGTTCAACATCAGCCAACCCACGAGCATGACATCGGAGCGCACCTTCTCGGCGCCCGAAGTGATGGTGCCGCTCGAGTGCAACGTGCACGGCTGGATGCACGCATGGCTGGGCGTCCTGCCGCACCCGTTCTTCGGGGTGAGCGGGGCGGACGGGAGCTTCACGCTCAAGGGTCTGCCGCCCGGGACCTACACGGTCGAGGCGTGGCACGAGAAATACGGCACGCAGACCGCCACCGTGACGGTGGCGGGAACCGAGACCAAGACGGCGGACTTCAGCTTCGCGGCCAAGTGAACTAACCAGGGAGAGCCCCATGCATTGGTGGCTGCCGCTCAAGGGTTCGACATTCGCGGGAGAAGTGGACGGCCTGTTCCTGGCGATCACGATCATCACCGGGATCGCGTTCGTGGTGGTCGAGGTGGGGCTGATCTGGTTCGTCGTGAAGTACCGGCAGCGGCCCGGACGGAAGGCCTTCTACACGCACGGCAACACGCGCGCGGAGGTGATCTGGACCACGATCCCGGCGGTGACCATGGTGGCGCTGGGGCTCATCAGCAACCACTACTGGGTGAAGATCAAGGGGCGGCACAGCGTCCCGGCCAACGCCTATCCGATCGCAATCCATGCGAAGCAGTTCGAATGGCAGGTGACGTATCCCGGGGCGGACGGCCAGCTCGGCACGAGCGACGACTTCACCGTCCGCAACCAGTTGCATGTTCCCGTCGGGCGTCCGGTGGTCGTCCACCTCTCGGCCGAAGACGTGATCCACTCGTTCTTCGTGCCGGTGTTCCGCGTGAAGCAGGACGCGGTGCCCGGGATGCAGATCAACAGCTGGTTCCAGGCCACCGTGCCCGGAAACTATGAGCTGGCCTGCGCTGAGCTGTGCGGCCTGGGGCACTATCGCATGCGGGCGCAGGTGTTCGTGCACACCCAGGAAGACTACGACGCCTGGCTGAAGCAGGCTGCTCAGGAGGCTGCGCAATGACGACCGTGGCCGCGACGGCACACACCGCGCACGCGCATCACGACGACCGGAGCTTCATCCGGAAGTACATCTTCTCGACCGATCACAAGATCATCGGGATCCAGTTCCTGTTTGTCAGCTTGTTCTTCCTGCTGATCGGCGGGCTCCTGGCGATGCAGATGCGCTGGCAGCTGGCCTATCCGGGGCAGCCCATGCCCGGCGGCGGGATCCTCCCCGAGACCATGGCGCCGGGCGGCGTGATCCTCCCCGAGTACTACATCCAGCTGGTCACGATGCACGGCACGTTCATGGTGTTCTTCGCGATCATGCCGCTCCTGGTGGGCGTGTACGCGAACTTCCTGATCCCGCTCAAGATCGGGACGCACGACATGGCGTTCCCGCGCATCAACATGTGGTCGTTCTGGTCGTTCTTCGTGGGCGGCCTGGTGATGCTGGCGAGCCTGTTCGTGCCGGACGGGGCCGCGCGCGCCGGATGGACGATGTACGCGCCGCTCTCGGCGCGGCACGATTTCTCTGGCGCCTCGCTGGGTCAGGAGTTGTGGTCGGTCTCGATCATTTTTGTCGGCCTGTCCTCGATTCTCGGCTCGCTCAACTACATCACCACCATCATCAACAACCGCGCCCCCGGCATGACGTGGTTCCGTCTGCCGCTCTCGGTGTGGTCCCTGTTCATCACGGCGATCCTCGGTCTGCTCGCGCTGCCGGTGCTGTCCGGCGCGGCGATCATGCTGCTGTTCGACCAGATCATCGGCACGCATTTCTTCGACCCCGCGGCCGGCGGCCAGGCGCTCCTGTGGCAGCACCTGTTCTGGTTCTTCGGCCATCCGGAGGTCTACATCCTGATCCTGCCCGCCATGGGGATGGTGTCGGACATCATCGCGAACGGCAGCCGCAAGCCGATCTTCGGCTACCACTCGATGGTGTTCGCGATCGTCGCGATCGCGTTCCTGGGCTGGATCGTGTGGGGCCACCACATGTTCATGAGCGGGATGAACCCGACGCTCGGGTCGTCCTTCATGGTGTCGACGCTGGTGATCGCCGTCCCCTCGGCGGTGAAGGTGTTCAACTGGATGGGGACGATGTGGCGGGGCAACATCCGCTTCCACGTGCCGATGCTCCACGCGGTGGCGTTCGTCGCGATGTTCGCGATCGGCGGGCTGTCGGGCATCTACATGGCGGCGACGCCCGTGGACATGTTCATCCACGACACGTACTTCATCGTCGCCCACCTGCACTACGTGCTGTTCGGCGGCAGCCTGTTCGCCCTGTTCGGCGCCATCGTGTACTGGTACCCGAAGATGTTCGGCCGGATGATGAGCGAGCCATGGGGCAAGGTCCATTTCTGGCTCACGTTCATCTTCTACAACTGCACCTTCTTCCCGATGCACATCCTCGGCATGGCCGGGCACATGCGGCGGATCTACGATCCGACGCAGTACACGTTCCTCCAGCCCTACCAGCCGATGAACGTGTTCATCTCGATCAGCGCGTTCCTGCTGTTCGCGACGCAGCTCATCTTCTTCGTGAACTTCTGGTGGAGCCTGCGGAAGGGGGCGCGCGCGGAGCAGAACCCGTGGCACGACAACGGGCTCGAATGGTCGCTGCCGTCACCCGCGCCGCACGGCAACTGGGAGCAGGTGCCGACGGTATACCGGGGGCCCTATGAGTTCAGCTCGCCGCAGGTGGCGGAGGACTACCTGCCGCAGCACAAGAAGCTGCCCACCGACCGCGAGCCGGCCCGTGCGCCGGTCGCGGGCCACTGACCGAGGGAGAGGGGACGACCGATGACGCACGCAGCCGCGACCGTCGACCAGATGCGGCCGCCGTACCCGGCCGAGCGGGGGCTGGACGTCTACAACACGAAGCTGGGGATGTGGGTGTTCCTCGCCTCGGAGGTGATGTTCTTCGCGGCCCTGATCGGGACCTACGTCATCCTCCGGTTCGGCGTCACGGGCGAGTGGGCCAAGCCCGGCATCGTGCTCAACATCAAGATCACCGCGTTCAACACGTTCCTGCTGATCTGCTCGAGCGTGTCGATGGTGAAGGCATACGCGGCGATACAGGACGGCGATCCGAAGAAGATGCGCTTCTGGCTGCTGATGACGATTCTGGGCGGCGCCACCTTCGTCGGGATTCAGGTGTTCGAGTACATGCATCTCGTGGAGCACGGCTTTACGCCCGCCGGGGTTCGCGAAGGCAGTGAGCTGGCGGGGCTGGTCGCGAACGGCACTTTGCCCGCCGCCACGATGGGCTTGTACGGCTCCACGTTCTTCACGATGACGGGATTCCACGGCTTCCACGTCACGTGCGGCGTGATCTCGATGGCCTACCTGTACGTGACCAAGGCGCTGCCGGGCAAGTACTCGCAGCAGGACTATCGTGGCATCGAGACGGTCGGTCTGTACTGGCACTTCGTCGACCTCGTGTGGATCATCCTGTTCACCATCGTCTACCTGATCTGAGGGGCCATGGAGACCGCACACAAGCGTCCCAACTACATCCTGATCTGGGTGTATCTGGCGGTCCTCACGGCCGCCGAGCTGGGCCTCGCGTTCGAGCTACCGATCTCGCGGAACTGGAAGCTGATCCTGCTCATGTTCCTGGCGGTGTGGAAGGCGGCGTTGGTGGGGATGTTCTTCATGCACCTGAAATTCGAACGCTGGAATCTGCGAATCATGGCGCTCATTCCGCTGCCGCTCGCGCTGATCTTCATTTTGGCGGGGATGTCGGAGCACATCTGGTAGCCTTTCTCGAGCTGACCAAGCCGCGCATCACGCAGCTGGTGGTGCTCACCGCCGCGGCCGGGTTCTATCTCGGCTCGCGCGGCGGAGTGGATGTGCGTCTGCTGCTGCACACGCTGCTCGGCGTCGCGCTGGTGGCGGCAGGGACCAACGCCTTCAACCAGGTGCGCGAGCGCGATGTCGACGCCCGCATGCGGCGGACCGAGCGGCGCCCCCTGCCCTCGGGACGCCTCACCCCGCGCGCCGCGGCGCTGTTCGCCGGCGTGATC
>DATHGL010000105.1:0-2563 GCA_035317625.1 Gemmatimonadales bacterium
CCCGCCACGCGCGCGGCGCGACGGGCGCGGGATCCGACGCCCCGTGCGACACCGTCAACACTCGGGGCCGCGCGGGAAACGGGTCGGGCCGCGCCAGACGCCCGTCGCGGGCCTCGAGCAGTCGCTCCCCCGCCTCGCCGATGTCCCACGACCGCACGGTGTCGCCGGTGAGGCGCCAGACGGCCCGCAGCTCGTCGAGCAGCGCGGCCCGGCGCGGATCCTGGGCGATCCACGCCTGGATCGCCGCGGCTTCATCCGGCGAGCACGTCCCTTCAATCAGTCGCAGGAGATCGGATGGCTCGGTCATCGGGCTCCCGGGTGGGCACCCACGGCGCGCGGGTCCTACCTCGAGAACCCCCGAAAGGGCTCAGAGTATGAAACCGAGGCTACAGCAGGCGGTAGCTGGCGTGCCCTTCAGCGATGACGGGGAGCGCGTGGGCGAGGTAGGGCGCCAGCGTGTGCTTGAGCCTCACGGTGGCGCGCCACATCTGGGACTTGACGGTGCCGAGCGATAGCTCGAGGCACGCCGCGATCTCCTCGTAGCTGCACTGGTCGCGGCGCCGCAGCAAGAAGATCTCGCGGCACCGATCCGGGAGATCGGCGATCGCTCGCTGCACCACAGCGTCGAGCTCGGCCCGCAGGCAGCGATCCTCCGGACTCTCCACCGCGGGCGTCTCCTCGCGGGCGGCGCGGTCGATCCACGCCGCGGCCACGCGCTGGTGGCGCAGGTATTTCAACGCCCAGTTGCGTGCCGCCACATAGAGATACGGCCGGGTGAGGCGGACGGCGTCGCGGGGGCCCCGCGTATCCCACAAATGCAGGAAGAGATCCTGCACGACATCCTGCGCAACTTCCGTCGAGCCGACCAAGCGCAGCACGTACTCACACAGGCCGACGTAGTGCGCCGAGAACGCCGACTCCCACGCGTGCGACGCGTCACGCGGTGCCGGCTCGAGCGCGCCGCGCGACTGGGCCGCCACGGCCACAGGGGCCGGCGGGTGCGTTCGGTCCTGCATCACGACCATCCCCCTCGAGCGACGGATGAGGACGCTACAGGTCGACGTCGGAGGAGACCTGCTACAAGTTCGAGGCCGAGGTTGCAGTGAGGACGCGCCAGAGCCACTCCGCTCGGTGCAACAACAGGTTAGCGATGGTTCCGCTCGACACGTCCGGATCGCCATGTGGCGACGGCGCAACAACGACCGTGCCGTCGATCAACAGGCTGGCGTCCCCGGCCAGGGCGGCCTACACTAGCGCATGCCGTTGATCGACACCAATCACCAGCGCGCGGCGCTGCTCGTGCTGCTGCTCGGCGTCGCCCTCGTGATCGCGCTCGCGCCCTACGCGACCGGCCTCATCGGGATCCCGGTGCTGTACGCGATCTTCGTCCCGGTGCACGAGTGGCTGTCGTTGCGGGTGCGGCCCCGGACAGCCGCGACGCTCGTCGTCGTGCTCGCCTTGTTCCTCATCGTGGTGCCCGGGGTGTCGTTCGCCGGCCTCATCGTCAACCAGGCCCAGGAGATCGCCGGCGGCGTCTTCCGGAACCCGCTCCTCGGCCGCCTCAGGGAGCTGAAGCTCGGTGGCATCGACCTGGGGCCGCGGCTCGCAGACCTGGGCGCCAAGGTCGTGGGGTGGATCGGCTCCTCCGCGTTCGGGTTGCTCGGCACGGCCACCCGGCTCGCCCTCAACCTCACGATCTCGCTGTTCGGCCTGTTCTACCTGCTGCTGCGGCCGCACGAGACGTGGGAGGCGGTCCAGCCCTATATCCCCTTCTCGACAAAGAACACGGAGAAGCTGCGCCAGCGGTTCCGCGACGTCACGACCGCCACGATCATCGGCACCGGCCTCACGGCGGCGATCCAGGGCGTTCTGGTCGGGCTCGGCTTCTGGGTCACGGGACTCCCGAATGCCGTGTTTTGGGGCGTGGTAACGATGGTGTTCGCGATCCTGCCGGTGGTGGGCAGTGGGCTCGTGTGGCTCCCGGGCGCCCTGGCGCTGATCCTCGACCATCGCGCCGGCCCGGGCGCGCTGCTCGCGCTGTGGGGCGCGGTGGTGGTGGGAAACGTGGACTACGTCATCCGCCCGAGGGTATTCCGGCGTTGGGCCAACATTCACCCCCTCATCACACTGATCGGCGCGCTCGCGGGGGTGCCGTTTTTCGGCATTCTCGGGTTGTTGATCGGGCCGCTGGCGCTCTCGTACTTCTTCGAATTGATCAAGATGTACAGAGAGGAGTACCTCAGTTAGCAGGACGCCATACGAGACGCACAGACGCACAGGGGTGAACAGATCACAGCAAGCGGCTACGGCCGAGGCGGGACCGGGGCCGAAAGGTCCAGCGCCAGGAGACCGAGTGGATCGACCGTGACGTCGCCGTAGGCGCCGAACCAATGGAGGTGCGGTCGAGTCACTCGTCCGGATGCACCCACGCGCCCGATCAGCTGGCCGCGCGCGACCGTGTCGCCCGGAACCACAAGGGTGCGGCTCAGGTGAAAGTAGCCGGTCAAGAGGCCGGCGCCGTGGTCGATGAAGATCGTAGTCCCACTGTAGTAGAGGTCGGCGA
>DATHGL010000106.1:0-2260 GCA_035317625.1 Gemmatimonadales bacterium
GCACGGAGGCCTGCAACTCGGATCAATCCTGCTGACAGTTCCTTGGCATAGCGACCGACGTGGCGCTCGTAGGCATCGGGCGATGCCCCGCTAACGGCCGACATTCATGCGTCCCGCACGCTCACCGGGAAAGTCTTGCACCCTTTTTGCCGCTTCGTTGGACGGCCGCCCACCCCGACGGCGCGGACTTACGTGCCGGCGCTGTAAGCGGGGCTGCGCAACTGCGGCCCGCGACGTTGGTGAGTAATTGGTGAGTACGCCTTGGGAACGCCGCGGAAATCGGGCCAGCATCGTCGGTAAGAACCGCGCCGCAGCGATCAATACCCCTGGTTCCCGTTTGCGCCTCCTTACCATGGAGGGGGTCTCAGTAAGGCTTGGAATCGGCTCGGGGTGCAAGCGTTCTGCAAGCATCGCGCTTCCGCGGCGATGTCACCGTGTTCCGCCTAAATGCGCGGCCGCCGCCGAAAACTGGCTCCGATCCTGCATTTCGGCGGAACGAGGCGAAACGCGTGTACATAATCGAGGCGGCTCATAACCCAGAGGTCGCAGGTTCAAATCCTGCCCCCGCTACTTACAAGGGCCCCTGGTAACAGGGCCTTCTTGTTCGCAAGTCGGTGGCGTTGCGGCACAACGCAGTAGTGCCAGGCCATGGAACGTCGCTACTCGCTGAACTGCGCGACACTACGCTGGTGCAACCGGAAACGCGCTACGCCAAGAGTGGCAACGTCAATATCGCCTACCAGGTAGTCGGTGACGGCCCCCCCGACCTCGTCGCGGTCGATGTGATCTCACACATTGAGCTGGATTGGGAGATTCCTTCCGAGGCTCGATTCTTCACCCGACTCGCTTCCATCTGTCGCTTGTTCAGGGTCAACCAGCGTGGGACCGGCATGTCAGACCGGGACGTGGGCGTGCCCACGCTGGAGACGCGCATGGACGACATCCGCGCTGTCCTCGACGCGGTCGGGTCGGAGCGGGCCGTGCTCTTCGGCCTCGGCGACGCCTCCCCGCTCTCCGTCTTGTTCGCGGCCACTTATCCCGAGCGGACCGCTGGGCTGATCTTGATGAATGCGTCGCCGCGTTTCGTGAAGAGCCCTAGCCTGCCTTGGCTTCCGACCCGAGAGGAGACGCAACGACGGGCCGACGACTCTGAGCGTCGCTGGGGGGATCCCGCCTTCGCCTACGAGTTCATCGGCATTGCCAACCCGAGCGCGCCTGAGGAGGAGCTCGAAAGCATTGCCCGTGTCTTTCGGCTCAGTGTCAGCCCCGGTGCGGCCGCCGCCTACATCCGGATGAACATGGACGTGGACGTGTGCGACGTACTTCCCCTGATTCGGGTCCCGACGCTGGTCATGCACCGGAAGGACGGGGGAGGATGGGACATCCGCAGTGGGCGCTACCTGGCCGAGCACATTCCAGGCGCCCGTTTCGTGGAGTTGCCCGGCGCGGACTTTTCCCCCTCACTTGGCGAGCAGGAGCCGGTCTTCGCCGAGCTGGAGAGCTTCCTTGGCGACGTCGTCGCGGGCACGCATCCCGAGGTCGAACCCGACAGGGTGCTTGCAACGGTCCTCTTCTCCGACATCGTCGGCTCCAGCGAGAGGCGGCAACGCTAGGCGACAGGGCCTGGCGAGAACTCCTGCTGCGCCATCACGAGCTTGTCCGCCGCCAGCTTGTTCGCTTTCGCGGCCAGGAGGTGGACACGGCCGGCGACGGCTTCTTCGCCTCCTTCGACGGCCCGGCCAGGGCCATCCGCTGCGGGTGTGCCATCGCCGAGACCATGCCGGAGCTGGGACTCGAGGTGCGGGTCGGTTTGCACACGGGCGAGTGCGAGCTCGTTGACGGCAAGGTGGCCGGCATCGCGGTGCATACGGGGGCCAGAGTCGCCGCCAACGCCCAGCCGGGCGAGGTGCTCGTCTCCTCGACCGTCAGAGACCTGGTCGCCGGCTCGGGGCTGACCTTCGAAGACCGCGGCTCGCACGAGCTCAAGGGCATTCCCGGCGAATGGCGACTCTACGCCGTCGCAAAGAGCAGCTAGTTCTTACGGGCCCCCTACTCCTGTGGGGCCCACCTGCAAGCCCGCGACACGTCGTTTGCGCTCGTGTCCCGCGCCCCGATCGCGAAGATCGAGTCGTACCGGAAGCGGATGGGCTGGACGATCCCGTGGTACTCGTCCTTCGAGAGCGACTTCAACGTCGACTTCGGAGTCTCGCCGGAGACGCCGCAGCCGGACCTCTACCAGGACGGCGAGACGTTCGGCCTC
>DATHGL010000107.1:0-3139 GCA_035317625.1 Gemmatimonadales bacterium
GCGGCGCCCAAGTTGCCCTGACGGGGACGACGCTCGCCCTCAGCACCGACTCCGCCGGACATTTCGCTCTCACCGGTCTCGACTCCGGCCTCTACGTCATCGACATCCGTGCGGTTGGCTATGCCCCAGCCGCGTGGCATCTCGTGCTCAAGTCGCGGCAGGTGCTCCGACAGCTGTTCCAGATGGATCCGCTCCCCGTGGAACTCCCCGAGGTGGTGGTCACAGGGAGGCAGCCGCTGTCGGCGCGCCGCTTCGCGGACTTCGAGCGGCGCCGCCAAGCCGGGATGGGCGCGTTCCTGACCCAGGAGCGCATCGAGCGCGCCAACACCGCTTCGTTGGTGGACGTCCTTGTCACAGTGCGCGGGGTCCAGCAAGTGTGCCTCTCGAACCAATGCGTCGCCAAGATGGTGCGGTCGCCCCCGGGGTGCTACCCGCAGTATTACCTGGACGGCCATGAGTCGTCCGCCTACTTCGCGCGGCTCACCCCCCCCCAGGACGTGAAGGGCGTCGAGATTTACCGTGGCTCGTCCGAGACGCCGGGCGAGTTCCAAGGGAGCAACTCCGGCTGCGGCGTCATCGCCATCTGGACCAAGTCTTCGCCCTAGCCCGGGCGGTCCCGCCCACTCCGTAAGCCCGTTACCTTACGCGGCATGACGCGAGGCCTTCGCACGCGACCTGCCCGCCTGTTGGTCTCCGCGTTCGTCGTCTTCACCTCGTGTCGTTCCAACGGTGGCAAACGCCCCGCCGCCCCCACCTCGGCGCCGCCCTGGCTGCTCGAGCGCGCCCACCAGGAAGCCGAGCTCGCCGCGCAGTCCCCCGCGTTTCACGACTTCCAGTTCACCGACCGGCTCGAGGCGAGCGGCATCACGTTCGAGAACCGGATCGTCGACGACGCCGGCAAGGCGTACAAGAAGGTCCACTACGATCACGGAACGGGGCTGTGCGCCGCGGACGTCGACGGCGACGGGCTACCCGATCTGTACTTCGTCACCCAGCTCGGTCCCAACGAGCTGTGGAAGAACCTCGGCGGTGGTCGGTTCGCGAACGTCACGGACGAGGCGGGCCTCACCATGCCGGATGCCATCGCCGCTGGATGCGCGTTCGCCGACATCGACAACGACGGCGATCCCGACCTGTTCGTCACGACGGTGCGCCACGGTAATCGACTGTTCGAGAACGTGGGCGGCGGCAGGTTCCACGATATCACCGCGCAGGCGGGCGTCGGCTACGTCGGCCACTCCTCCGGCGCGGTGTTCTTCGACTATGACGGCGACGGCCGGCTCGACCTGTTCGTGACCAACGTGGGCGTGTACACCCGCAACGTGAAGGGGCCGGGCGGCTACTATGTAGGCCTGCCGGACGCGTTCCACGGCCACACGCACGCCGAGCGGACCGAAACCAGCATCCTCTACCACAACCTGGGTGGCGACCGATTCAAGGACGTCACCCGCCAGGTCGGTCTGGTGGACCGGAGCTGGAGCGGGGACGCGACCGTGCTCGACGTGAACGACGACGGATTCGCCGACCTCTACGTCGTGGATATGCAAGGGGAGAACCACCTCTGGCTCAACGAGGGCGGGAAACGGTTTCGCGACGCGACCCGAAGCTATTTCCCGAAGACCCCATGGGGCGCGATGGGGGTGAAGGTGTTCGACTTCGACGGAGACGGCCGGCTCGACGTCTTCGTCACCGACATGCATTCGGACATGTGGGTCAACATCCCGCCCGGCGACTGGGCGGCCGAGACCCGCAAGGCCGACACCACGCCGGCACCTGCCGATTTCTTCCCGACGGGCAAGCGCCGGTTCATCTTCGGGAACGCCTTGTTTGCGAACCGGGGCGGTGGACGGTTTGAGGAAGTCTCCGATTCAGTCGGAGTAGAGACGTACTGGCCCTGGGGACCGAGCATCGACGACCTCAACGCCGACGGCTGGGACGACATTTTCATCACCGCAGGCATGAATTTCCCCCACCGCTACGGGATCAACTCCGTGCTGCTGAACGAAGCCGGGCGGCACTTCCTCCCCAGCGAATTCCTGCTCGGCGTCGAGCCGCGTACTGAGGGAGCGACCGAGCAGGTCTGGTTCCAGCTCGATTGCCGGGGTGCCGACCGGAACGAGCTCTTCTGCACCGTCTGCGCCCAATCGGGCACCGCGGAGCTGGGCTGCCGGCTGAATGCGGATGGTCACCTGACGATGATGGCGTCACGCGGCACCCGCGCCGCGATCTTGCTCGACCTGGACGCCGACGGCGATCTCGACATCGTCACCAACGAGTTCAACGCGCGGCCGCAGGTGCTCGTCAGCGACCTAGCGGAGCGACAGCACGTCAACTTCCTCAAGGTTCGCCTGCGGGGAACGCGCTCCAACCGACAGGGGATCGCCGGGCAGGTCACCGTCGTCCTGCCGGATGGCAGGCGCGTGCTCAAGGTCATGGACGGGAAGTCGGGGTATCTCTCGCAAAGCGACCTGCCGCTGTACTTCGGCCTCGGGAGCGCGGACCACGCCGGCTCGATCGAGGTGCGTTGGCCCTCCGGTCGACGTCAGACGGTCGCCGGCCCGGTCCGCGCTGGCGGGGTGATGGAGGTCGTCGAGCCGTAGCGACGCGCTACGGCCGCGCTGCGAGAACCCGCGCCGCCTCAGCAAGCGCGGGGAGGTTCGTGTCGGCGCGATGCCAGATGTCCCGTAGGTCACCGTAGGCGCGGGCAGCGGTCGCCCGGTCCCCCGCCGCCACCGCCGCCCGGCCGAGGCCGAGGAGCGACAGCGCGCGTTTGGGGGCCAGCTGGAGCGCGCGCGCAAACTGGCGCTGCGCCTCTCGGGGACGGCCGGCCTGCAGCAGGATCTCCCCGAGCAACTCGTGCGCCGGCTTCACGTCCCCGGGTGGCCCAAACTCCACTGGCATCGCGTCCTCGAGCGACACCGCCTCTCGCATGAGCGCGACCGCCCCGTCCAGGTCCCCGTCCGCCTGCCGGAAGGCCGCCCCCAGCTCCTTGTCGAGAATCGCAGGGACGGGGTCCACGTAGCCGGTCTCGGGTGCGGGGGGAGTTCGGTTGAGCGCCGTGAGGTCCGTCCGGGCGCTGTTGGCGGCGGCTCGGTCACCGCCCTTGAGCGCGGAGAACGCCGCGACGAACGCTTCCGCC
>DATHGL010000108.1:0-13060 GCA_035317625.1 Gemmatimonadales bacterium
CAATGAAGGGCAGCAGGCCGAACTTGAAGGTGCGAATGCGGTCGCCCTTCTTCGCGGCGAGCATCGCCGTCCAGACCACCACGGCAAACTTGGCGAGCTCGGACGGCTGCACCGTCACGAACCCGAGGTTCACCCAGCGCCGCGCGCCGTTGATGCTGGGCGCGATACCGTGGGTGAACGGGAGCAGCGGCAGGAGGAGCAGGACGGCCACGACGGCGAGCACCGGCCACGCGGCCCGCCGCCACTGGCGGTAGTCCGACCGCGCGAGCAGCGTGGCGACGATTCCGCCGACTGCCGCACCGAGCGCCTGCTTCAGGGCGAAGCTCGAGCCCACCTGCCCGCCCGAGATCATCAGGAGACTCGACGCGCCGTACACCGCGGCGAGCCCGAACACCACCAGGATCGCCGCGACGAGCGCGAGCAGGCGCGTCTCCCAGCGGATGTCCCTCACATGGCCTCCACCAAACTGCGGAACGTCGCGCCCCGTTCCTCGTAATTCTTGAACATGTCGTAGCTCGAGCACGCCGGGGACAAGAGCACCGCGTCGCCCGGTCGCGCCGCCCGACGGGCCCGCGCCACGACGTCCGCGAACGTCGTGCCGCGCTCGAGCGGTACGGCGCCCCCTAGATCCTGCTCGATCAGCGCCCCCGACTCCCCGTACGCGATCACCAGGCGGCACGTGCGCTGGAGCAGCGGCGCGAGCCGGGTGTACGGCTCCCCCTTGTGTCGCCCTCCGAGCAGCAGCACGAACGGCCGGTCCATCGCCTCCACCGCGACGACCGTGGACGCGATATTCGTGGCCTTCGAGTCGTTGATCCAGCGCACGCCGCCCACCTCGCGCACCGGCTCGAGTCGGTGCGGCAGCGCGCGAAACGTGCGCAGCCCTCGGGCGATGAGCGCCGGAGCGACGCCCGCCTCCTGGACCGCCAGTGCCGCGGCGAGGGCATTCGCGACGTTGTGGTCGCCCAGCAGTCGCAGCTCATCGCGCGGCAGCAGTGCGTGTGGGCCCAGGTGGAGGCGGCGATCGGACGCGTCGTACCACCCCTCGGCGGGGCGACGCAGCGAGAACTGCACCCGCCGGCCCCGCGCGCCACGCGCGAGGTCGAGCACGGCGGGATCATCCCCGTTGAGCACCCACACGTGGCCGTCGGCCCCGTTCTGGAAGAGCAGCCGCTTGTCGGCGTAGTAGGCGTCGACGTCGGGATAGCGGTCGAGGTGGTCCGGGGCGAGGTTCGTGACGACGCCGACGTCCGGCGCGAAGTGCGGGCTGTCGTGCAGCTGGAACGACGACACCTCCACCGCGAGCCACTGGTACCGGTCGCTCTGGAGGGCGATGTCCGTGAGTGGACGCCCGATGTTCCCGGCGGCCTCCGCGTTCAGTCCCGCGACGCGCAACAGATGCGCCGCGAGCGCGGTCGTGGTCGTCTTGCCGTTTGTGCCGGTGATCGCGATGCAGCGTGTCCCCGAGCCGGCCAGGGCACGGAACCCGAGGTCGATCTCGGAAAGGATCGGGACCCGCGCGGCGCGCGCCGCGGCGAGTGGAGGCGCCTCCGGCGGCACGCCGGGGGAAACGATGACCGCCGCCGCCGCGCGGATCCGCGCCAGATCATGCCGCCCGACGTCCAGCGTGACGCCGGGAAGTGCCCGGAGCGCCGCCAGCGCGTCGCCGCCGTACGGCTGGTTCGACGCGTCGCTGGCATACACGCCCACGCCCTCGCGCGCCAGCAGCCGCGTGGCCGCCACGCCGCTCTTTCCCAACCCGACGACGGCCACGACGCCCCGACGCCACGCCTCCGGAATCATCGCACCTTCAACGTCGCGAGCGCGATCGCCGCGCACATCACTCCCAAGATATAGAACCGCGTCACGATCTGCGGCTCCGCCCAGCCCAGCTTCTCGAAGTGATGATGCAGCGGCGCCATGCGGAAGACGCGATGGGCATCGGCGTACTCTTTGCCGTGCCGCCGTTTGTGCCAGCGGTACATCCACATCTGCAGCATCACCGACACCGCCTCCGCCGCGAACACACCACCGGCGATGAGCAGCAGGAACTCCGCCTTGAGCATGATCGCCACGCTGCCGAGCGCGCCACCGATCGCCAGCGAGCCGGTATCGCCCATGAACACCTGCGCCGGATGCGCGTTGAACCACAGGAAGCCGAGCGCCGCTCCGGCCAGCGCGCCGCAAAAAATCGTCAACTCCTGGGAGCCGGGCAGGAAGTACACGAGGAGGTAGCGCGTCCAATCGATGCGGCCGAACACGTAGGCGAACGCCGCGAACGTGCCCGCCAGGATGGCCGTCAGTCCGGCCGCCAGACCGTCCAGCCCATCCGTGAGGTTCACGGCGTTCGAGGTACCGGTCACGACGACGGTGACGAACAGGACGTACAGGGGTGCCGGCAACACGAGCAGGATGTACTTGAACACGGGCAGCTGGGTGGATGTGGGGGGCAGGTCCGGGGCCAGGGGCCACAGGATCAACGCAACGCCGAGCGCCACGCCGAACGTGACTTGGCCGATGAGTTTCCACCGTGCCACCAACCCCTGCGACTTGCCGCGCACGATCTTCAAATAGTCGTCGAGGAAGCCGATCGCACCCGCCCACAGCATGGCGGCGACGGCGACCACGACGTACCGACTGTCGAGCCGCGCCCACAGGAGCGTCGGCAGGACCGTCGCGAGGATGATGATGAGCCCCCCCATGGTCGGCGTGCCGCGCTTCGCGTGGTGGCTCGCGGGTCCCTCGGCGCGGATCACCTGTCCGACGTTGCGATCGCGCAGCCGCCGGATGATGGCGGGACCGCACAGAAACGCGAGCAGCAGCGCGGTGACGACCGCGCCCGCCGCGCGAAAGGTGAGGTAGCTGAACAGATTGAACAGGATGTGCTGCTTCGCCAGCGGCGCGAGCAAGTGATAGAGCACGTCCGATCCTCAGTTCAGGTGCCGCAACACCCGCTCCAGCGCCACCCCGCGTGACGCCTTGAGCAGCACGATCTCGTTGCCGGTGAGCGCAGCCTTGAGCCGCGGGCCCAACGCGTCCGCGTCGGGCGCCGTGATCAGCCGCTCCGCGAGCGCCGCGCGGTGCGGCTCGAATGCCGGAACGAACTCGCCCACGGCGGCCACCAGCGCCGGCCGGAGCGCGGCGATCTCCGCCGCCGCGGCCGCATGCAATCTGCCACTCTCGCGTCCCAACTCCAACATCGACCCCACGACGACCACGAGCGGCCGCTGCCGTCGCCCGGCGAGCCAGTGGGCGAGCTTCACCGCCCAGTGCAGTGAGTCCGGGTTGGCGTTGTAGGTGTCGTCGATCACGGTGAGACCGCCGAGCATCAGCACCGCCCCCCGCCCCGCCGGCAGCCGGACTCCCGCGAGTGCCGCCACCGCGCTCGCCGGGTCGGCGCCCGCCTCGCGCCCGACGGCGAGGGCCAGCATCGCGTTCTCCATCTGATGGAATCCCACCACGGGCAGCGTGACGGTGTGTCCCCGCCAGGTGAGCCGTGGATGCCCCTCGTCGTCGAGCTCGGCGCGGTCGGGCCGGAGCTCCGCCTCCGGGGCGGTCCCCGCGACCACTGTCGGCGCCCGCCGCCGGGCCTCCGCGGCGAGCTCGGGCGGATCGGTCCCCACCACGGCCCGCCGCACCCCCTCGAGCAGCGCCAGCTTTTCCACCATCACCCCAGCGAGCGACCCGAATCCCGCCACGTGCGCGTAGCCGACGTTCGTGATCACGGCGATCGTGGGCTCGATCACGGCGCGCAGGCGCGCGATCTCCCCCGGGACGCTTGCGCCCGCCTCGACCACGAGCGCCTCGACATCGTCCGGCGTCGCGAGCAGCGTGAGCGGCACGCCGACCAGGTTGTTCAGGTTGCCGCTCGTCGCGTGCACGCGGTAGGCGGTCCCGAGGACGGCGCGGATCATTTCCTTCGTGCTGGTCTTCCCGCTCGAGCCGGTGATCGCCACCACGGGGCTGCCCGGGGGCAGCAGCCGGCGCCGCGCGCGGGCCAGGAGACCGAGCGCGGCGAGGGTATCGTCGACTTCGAAGTACGGCAACCCGTCCACGGGCGGCGTGCCGCGCCGCACCACCGCCGCAGCCGCGCCGGCCTGTTTCGCAGGCCCGAGGAAGGCGTGCGCGTCGAAGCGCTCACCCTGGAGGGCGACGAACAAGGTGCCAGGCGTGAGGTGTCGGGTGTCGGTGCTCACGCCGGTGAAGCGCAGTCCTCGGGGACCCGGTGCGCCCAAGGCGTCCCCGACCCACGCGGAATCCCACATCAGGACGCCCCCAAGTCCCGTACCACCACCCGCTCATCGAACGGCTGTTTTTCGGTCCCGATCACCTGGTAGGTCTCGTGCCCTTTTCCGGCGAGCAAGATGGTGTCGCCCGGCCGCGCGAGCGCCAGCGCGTGCGCGATCGCCCGCCGCCGATCGGCCTCGCGGTGATGGGGCTTCGCCCCCATCCCCGCTTCCACCTCGTCGAGGATTTTCTCGGGATCCTCCGTGCGGGGGTTGTCCGACGTCACGATCGCCACGTCGGCGTGGCGCACCGCGCTCGCGCCCATCGGGGCGCGCTTGCCCCGGTCGCGGTCGCCGCCCGCGCCGAACACCACGATGAGCCGCCCGGTGGTGAGGGGACGCAGCGTCTCGAGCGCGCGGTCCAGGGCGTCCGGGGTGTGCGCGTAATCGCGCAGCACCGTGCACGGCTGGTCGGCGATGCGCTCCATGCGGCCCGGAACCTGGGGCGCGCGCGTCAGCTGCTCGGCGACGACGTCGACCGGGACGCCCAGCCCCCAGGCGCACGCCGCGACGCCGAGGGCGTTGGCGACGTTGAAGCGGCCCAGCAGCGGGAGCCGGACGTCGGCGCCGCCCATCGGGGTGACGAGCTCGAAGCGCGCGCCCGTGGCGTCGAGCGCGACGCGCCGCGCGGTCACCTCGCCCGCGCGCTCGCCGAAGGTCACCCGCCGGTGCTCGCGCCGCAGCCGCAGCCACGCCGGATCGTCTGCATTCACCACCTCGAGCCCGTCGGGGGCGAGATAGTGCACGAGCTTCGCCTTGGCACGGTAATAGTCTTCGAGCGTCTTGTGGTAGTCGAGGTGGTCGCGCGTCAGGTTGGTGAAGACGGCCGCGCGGAACTCGAGCCCCTCCACGCGTCCCTGATCGAGGCTGTGGGACGAGACCTCCAGCGCGACGCCCCGCGCGCCCCGCGCGACCAGCGCCGCGAGCGTCGCCTGGAGCTCGATCGGGCCGGGCGTGGTGAGGCTCCCCGCCTCGCTCGGCACGGGGTCGCCCGCCGGGTCGAACGCGCCCAGCGTGCCGATCGACCCGATCGGCTCGAGTGCCGACAGCACGTGGCGGAGCAGCGTGACCGAGGTCGTCTTGCCATTCGTGCCCGTCACGCCGATCAGGTCGAGCTTCGCCGCGGGCCTGCCGTACCACGTTTCCGCCGCCGCGGCCGCTGCGCGTCGCCCGTCGCGCACCAGGATCTGCGGCAGGTCCAGGCGCTGCTCGCGCTCGACCAGTGCGGCCGCGGCGCCCCGCTCGCGCGCCGCCGCCAGGAATTCGTGTCCGTCCTGCACCGAGCCGCGCAGTGCGCAATACAGCATCCCGCGCTCCACGGTGCGGCTGTCGGCCGTGAGGCCCGTGACGTCGGGCCAGGTGTGCAGGTCGGGCAGTTCCACGAGCAGCTGCGCGCGCTCGAGCGCCGTGACGATGTCCGCCAGACGGCTCATCGCCGCGGCCTGCGGCGGACTGGCGCAGGCGCTGGCGCCCGCGGGGTTGCGCGGGCGACGTGCCCGCCCGCCTGCGCGAACAGCGTGACCACGGAGCCGACGGTGGCGCTGTCGCCCGCCGCCGGCCATGTGTGCTCCGCCGCGCCCCAGCCCCGGAGCGCCACGCGGAATCCGCGCCGGTGCAGCCGGCGCACCGCCTCCCGCATCCCCAGGTTGGTCACGTCGGGGACGGTGAGGCGCAGCGCTGCGCCCGTGCTGTCCGGCCGGTAGGGCCAGGGGACCACGTAGGGCACGACACCCCCGCCGTCCTCGAGGGGCGCCGCCGCGGCACGTGGCGCCGCGGTGGAGAGTCGCGCCCGGTCGAGCGCGACCGTACCGGCCGCGAGCGTCTGCTCGAGCATCGAGCGCGTCACCGGCGCCGCCGTCTGCGCGGCGAAGTAGCTCCCCTTGTGCGGGTTGTCGATCTTCACGACCAGCACGAGCTGCGGCTTGTCCGCCGGGAACAGCGCGGCGAACGACGCCGTGTATTCACCCGCCGCGTAGCGGCCGTTCACCACCCGCCGCGCCGTTCCCGTCTTCGCCGCGACTGGAAAATTGGTGAGCGCCGCTTCCGCGCCGGTGCCGTGCTCCACCACCCCGCGCAACAGGGTGCGCAGCGTCGCCGCCACCGCGGGCGAGACCACGCGCCGCACCGGCTCGGGCCGGTGCCGATACCGCACGCCGCCGGGCACGTTCCGCACTTCGCGGATCAGCGTGGGCTGGAGCAGCAAGCCGTCGTTCGCCAGCGCGCCGTAGGCCGTCGCGATCTGGATCGGCGTGACCGAGAGCTCGTAGCCCATGGAGAGGCTCGCGGCGCTCGGGCGCGACCACTCGGATGGCGGGCGCAGGCGTCCCGTGGCCTCGGCGGGAAACTCGATGCCCGTGGGCGCCCCGAACCCGAAGTCGCGCAACATCGCGTACTGCTCCTCGGGCTCGAGCCGGGCGGCGAACTTCGCGATGCCGATGTTGCTCGAGACGCGGATCGCATCCGCCAGCGTGAGCGAGGGTTGCGGGTCGTCGTCGGTGATGGTGCGACCCGCGAGGCGCCACGTGCCCCCCTCACCGGACACGTGGTCCGCGGGCGAGACGCGACGGAGCGCGAGCAGGCTCGCGGCGGCGAAGATCTTGGCGATGGAGCCGGGCTCGAAGGTGTCGGTGAACGCACTGGGCCGCGCGCTGCCGCCCCGCGTACGGGAGGCGAGCGCCAGCACCTCGCCGGTCCCGGGGTCGAGCATGACGACGTCGCCCCCGTCCGCGTCCATGCGACGCAACGCGTCGTCGAGCGCCCGCTGCGCGATCTCCTGCAGCTCCCCGTCGAGCGTGAGCACGACATCGAGCCCCGGCACCGGAGGAGCGATCACCCGCGCCGGCGACTCGTACTCGCGGCCCGCGCGGTCCTTGAGCACCACCGCGGCCCCGGCCCGGCCCGCGAGCAGGCTGTCGAGCATTTTCTCCAGCCCCGACCCGCCGGCGCCGTCGTCTCCCAGCCGGCCGATGGTCGCGCGCGCCACGCCGGGATCCGGATAGAACCGGTTGAGCACCGACTCGAGATGCACGCCCCGCACGCTGCGCAACGGCTGTACTTCGAGCGCGCTGTAGGGGCCCGCGAAGTACGCGTACCGCCTGCGCAGCGCCTCCTGCCAGGTGCGCGCCGTGAGGCCCAGCCGCCGGCTGATGACGGCACCGTCCACCGCCGGGTCGCGCAGCTCGTTGGGCGCGATGCCCACGTGGTAGGTCTCTTGCGTGACGGCGAGCGGCGTGCCGTGGCGGTCGTACAGCGTGCCGCGCCGGGCCGGCAGGACGACGCGCTCGGTGCGCTGGGCCTGCGCCTCCTCGGCCCAGCGGCGGCCGTGGATCAACTGCACGTGGGCGGCGCGTGCCACCAGCAGGGCCAGGCCCACGAACACCCCGAATTCCACCACCTGGAGCCGGACCGCGGGCTTCGCCATTTCTAGTGCGAGCCGCCGGGCGCGGGGATGAGGACGATCTCGCTGTCGCTCGGCAGGTGGAGGCCCCGCTGCTGGGCCCGGGGCACCAGGACCGCTCGGCTTTCGCCGGTGCGGATGCGGCGCTCGAGGTCCGCACGGTGCCCGTCGAGGTTGGCCCGCCGGGCCCGCAGATCGGCGAGCGCGCGCGCGGTCCGGATGGCGGCCGTCTGCCGCGCGTACACGATCCACGTGGTGACGAGGAAGGCCACGAGCCAGAGGGCGACCCAATGGCGCCCCCTAGCCATCGTTCGCCACCTCGAACGACCGGAAACTGGCGGAGCGGGCCCGCGCGTTGTCGGCCAGCTCGGCGGGGTCCGGCCGGATCGGCTTCTTGGTGAGGACACGGCCGAGCGGGCGCCCCCGACACGTACAGATGGGCTGTCCCGCTGGACAGACACACGCCCGGCTCCAGTCGCGGAACGCATGTTTGACGATGCGGTCCTCGCCCGAGTGGTAGGTGATCACCGCCAAGCGGCCGCCTGGCACCACCGCGGCGCGGAGGGCCGGCAGCGTGAGGTCGAGCTGCTCGAGCTCTTGGTTCACCACGATCCGGAGCGCCTGGAACAGGCGCGCGAAATCGGACGGCCCCGAGCGTGGCCCCCGCACCTCGCGGATCGCGTTCACGAAATCGTCGCTCGTGGCGAACGGCGCCGTCGCGCGCCGTCGCACGACCGCCCGCGCGAGTCGCCGGGCCCGCGGCTCGTCGGCGAGCGTGACGAACGCGTCGGCCAGCCGCTCCGCGGGCCACGTGTTCAGGACGTCCGCCGCGGTCACACCCTGGCCCGCCGCCATCCGCATGTCGAGTGACGCCCCGGGCCGGAAGGTAAACCCCCGGGCATCGGTATCGAGCTGATGGGATGAGACGCCGAGGTCGAGCAGGAGACGGTCGGGGCGGAACGCCTGGATGGTGCCCACCACCTTGGCGGACCCGAACGGGCCGGTGGAATACCGGATCCCTTGCTCGCCCAACCGAGCCCGCGTCGCGGCGATCGCCTCGGGATCCCGGTCCACGGCGAGCACCTCCGCGCCTGCGGCGCGCAGCAGGGCGGTATGGCCGCCGCCGCCCACCGTGGCGTCCACGGCGCGTTGGCTGCCTTCGGCCCAGGCCCGCACGACGTCGGCGAGAACGGGGACATGATACGTGGCCGTGGCTCTCCCTTCGCCGAAAACGAAAGCCCCGCCTGCCGTGGCAGACGGGGCCGGATGCGTCGTCCCGCGAGGCGGGTTCAGGCGGGGCTGACGGGGCTCGAACCCGCGACCTCCGGTGTGACAGACCGGCACTCTAACCAGCTGAGCTACAGCCCCCTGCGACGGAGGGTGGCAATATAGGTTCGTGGGGAAGTCAATTCAATGCCTCAGAAGTTCTTGCACTTGAATTGCTTCTTCACCTGCGGCATCACGGCTTCGAATTTCGCGACGTTCTGGAGCATCGTGTTCGCCGTGGGCGGATGTACGCGGGCGCCAAGAATCAACGCCTCCTTGGTGCGGGCAATACGATCGTTGATCGCCTTCGCCTGGTCACAGTTCTTCGACTTGACCATCGCCGAGTATGGGCCCGCGAGCGTGGCCACCGACGCGACGCCGTAGAAGAAGCTTGCCTGCACCCGGATCGTCTGTCGCGCTCCGACCGTGTCGGCCGCTGTCCGGGGTGCCACGAGCTGCAGGAGCTGGTCGAGCCACGGGTAGGCCCGATCGTAGGCCCCCGCCTGCACGAGCTTCGATCCAGCCGTCAGCATGAACACGGTTGCGCTCAAGCGGTCGGTCGAGTCGGGCGAGTTCAACGCCAGGGCGAGATACGTTCTCGCGCTGTCGGTGCGGTCGGCGAACACGTTGCGAAGCGCCCGCAGCGCGGCCGTGTCACCCTTGAGCTTGTTGGCCTGCGCCGTGTCGTACGTCGTCCCTTCGACGACGCCCCGCGCGACCAAGAGCGACGCCTTCACGTCGGTCGGGTCGAGCTTCAAGGACTGCTTGTACGCCCACACCGAAGAGTCCCGCTGTCCCTTCATGTCGTACGCCGACCCGAGCGCCTTCCAGAAGGCGGCCGATTTGGGAAAATGCTTCACGGCCGTGCGACCGAAGAACAGCAGCTGCTGTGTGTCGCCCACCTGTTGCGCTGCCCCGAGAGCGGCTTTGACGAAGCCGCTGTCCGCGCCCTTGCTCGAGTCGCTCTGGATCGTCGTGACGAACCCGTCCAGCGCACAGCGCCACAGCTCCCCTTCGATACACACCCGCTGGCGGAACTCCACCATGCGCTGCTCGCTCGGACTCTTCGCGAGCCCCTCGTCGAGCAAGGTCTTCGCGCGAGCGTACTGCCGCTGCTGCCGCAACAGCTCCGCGATGCCGAGCCGTAGCTGAACGTTCTGGGGCTCGCCCCCGAGCTCGTGGGTAAACGCGTCGATCGCCTTGAGCGTGTCGCCTTTCTGCTGATAGGCGTGCGCGATCGTCTCCCAGGCCGTCGCGTTCAGCGAATCGCCCCTGGTGGCGCGCAGCGCGGCGCCGATCATGCTGTCGGTCGGCATGCGCTGTGACTCGTACACCGTCGCGATGCACAGGTGGGCCGCCGTCAGGTTCGGCTCGATCGCCAGCGCCTTGCGGGCCGCGTCGAGCGCTTTCGCGTACTGGGCCTTCTGCCGCTGCTCGGTGCACTCGCGCGCCTGCTCGGCGGCCCGGATGATCGTGTTCAGGCGCTGCGCGATCGCCGCGCCCAGCACCGCCGCCGTCGCGGGATTGCCGCTCGACACCGACAGCAGCGCGGCCATGCCGGAGCTGCCGACGTCCCGCACCCGGACGGTCGCCGCGAGCGCGCCGCCGCTCCGCTCGAGCGTGCCGGTGGCGTAGGCGTTGACGGCGAGGAATCGCGCCAGCTGGTTCGCCTGCGTGTCGTCCAGCAGCACGTCGCACGGGTAGTCGGACGCTTTGAGCGCCTCGCACAGCTTCGGCTTGGGGATCACCTGCACCTTGTAGCGCGCCATCCCGCCGAGCTTCTCGCGCGCCACGTCCATCACGGCGATGCTCATGGCGGAGTCGGCCGGCGTCTTCACCATCAGCGGCAGCAGGAGCAGCTTGGCGGTGGGTTGCTGATAGGCGAGCTGTGCCGGAGCCGCGGTGGCGATGCACCCCAGCACGGCGACGAGTCGCAGAAGTCTCACGCGCGCAGTCCTCACGTTGCGGTCTGATACCCCAATGGGCGAAGAGGGATTCGAACCCCCGACTTCCTGCGTGTAAGGCAGGCGCTCTGAACCGCTGAGCTATTCGCCCGTCGCACGCCGGGTCATTTAGAGGGCGAGGCCTACCGGGAAGAGAACGCAGTACCCCAGCACGAGCAGAATCGGCGCGGCCGTCGTCGAGCCCTGGTGCAGCAGCCAGTACCCCATCGCCAGCGCTACGACCGCCGCCCCCAGCAACAGCCAGTTCTTCGGTCCGAAATGGAGTCGGGAGCGCACCACACTCTGGTCGGGCATAAGGGCAAGAGTTTACGCGGCAATTTCAACGTCGTCAAGCAGTTGGCTCGTCGTCGTCGGGCAGCGTCCAGCCCTCGTCGAGCAGCGCGCGGCGGGGCCGATCGCGCCGGCGCCGCAGCCGCACCAGCCAGACGAGCGCGAGCGCCAGCGCCGCCCAGAACACCCCGACGGCGCTGGCCCACCCCAGCCAGCCGTAGCGCTCCCCCACGTCGCGCTGCCAGCGGGCCTCGAAATCGCTCTCGGTGACGTGGTAGGTGTCGCGCAGGGCTGCGTCGAACGTCGCGTCGCGCGCCAGCTGCTCGATCAGAGGACCGAGCCCCCGCGGGCCGCCCCAGCGCTCGAGCTGCAGCACGGCCGTGGTCGCGAGCGCGTACGCGGTGGTCGCGTCGGCCCGATCGGCGCGCAGCGCTCGGTCCACCTCGTCCAGGTCGAGCCGGACGCCGCGCGCCACCTGCCAGTTCAGGCTCAGGGCGTCGAGCCGGTCCCACTCCCCCGCCGCCACCGCGGCGTAGCCTTCCTCGAACCAGAGCGGTAACGAGCGGCGCACGCGCCACCGCAGCGCCACGTGTGCGAGCTCGTGGCGCAGCGCGGCGGACAGGCGGTCGGGTGGTCGGTCGGACAGCAGGACGATCGCGCCCGCGTCTGGAAACGCGGCGCCCTCGCTCCACCCGGGCATGCGGCGGCGGGTCACCGAGTCGAATGTGGCGCGCGTCGGCGCGAGGATGAGCCGGAGGGGTCGGTCGGGGAGCGGGCCGATCCCCGGGAAGGGCGCGGTCTGATCCGCCGCTTCGGCCAGCGCCGCGGCCAGACCGGCCTGCGAGGGCCAGGCGACCGCGGTCACCCGCCCCACCGTGACGGTCGTGAGCGGCGGCCCCTGCGCGAGCAGCCACGCGAGCGTTAGGAGCGCGGCGGCTCCTGCCCCTGGAGCACGAGCGCGAGCGTCTCCTGACACTTCTTGCCCCAGGGGTTGAACTTGTTCGCCGTGGCTCCATCGTGCCAGATCCGCTTCGCCTGTTCCGGGTCGCCCGCGAACCAGTGGGCCCGCCCCAGCTCGTAGTACGCCTCGATCAGGTTGGGCCCGAGCTTGAGCGTCTTCTGGAAGAACGTCTGCGCATCCTCGTACATCTCGCGCTGCAGGTAGACGAGCCCGAGGTAGAAGTGGGCGTACAGGGTCGCCTTCTTGTCGTTGTCGAGGCGGATCGCCTTGGAGAGATGCTCGATCGCCTCGCCGAAAATGCGCTTCTTGAGGCAGATGTAGCCGACGTTGATGCGGGCGAGGGCATTCGCCGGCTCCTTCATCAGGACCTTCTGAAAGGTCGAGAGCGCGTCGTCGTAGTCCTCGTGCAGCATCTGCGCCCACCCGAGCAGCGACTCGGCCTGCGTCTCACCGGGCGAGAGCTGCAGCGCCCGCTGCAGGGCCTGGATCGCGCCCGCGTTGTCCCCGAGCGAGATGAGACTCCAGCCCTTCTCGATGAACGTCGAGGCGCCGATGTGGTCGGCATGGACCGCGGGGCGGGTGCCGGTAAACTCCGGTGCCGCCGCCTCCTCGGTCGACTCGGACAGCTGCTTGAAGCGGTCGACCAGCTTGCGGACTTCCTCCTTGAGCGCCGACAGCTCACCGATGAGCGAATCCACCTGCTTGAAGTACGCGATGATCTCGCGCTTCACGGCCTCGCGCTCGGCGCCGCCCGTCACCGTGTCCAGGCGGCGCGCGATCTCCTCGTATTCGGCGCGGAGCGCCGGCAGGGGCGTGTGGATCATCAGGCGGTCGCCTGCGCCCGCACCGCCGTTTCGAGCGCGACCTTCTCCTTCGACGCGAGCAGGCGTGCCGTATTGAGCACGACGATCGTGCG
>DATHGL010000109.1:0-2130 GCA_035317625.1 Gemmatimonadales bacterium
TGGGGCGGGCGGGGAGGGTTCGGCCGCGGGCGCCCCGGCGGGGAACGCGCTGGGATGAGCGACGAGCAGCGGCAGCGGATGCGCCAGACAATGCAGCTCGTGTTCGATGCGCCCTCGGTACTGAGGATCGCGGAGACCGACTCGAGCGTCTCGTTTGCATCCGGGAGCGGCGAGGCGCTGCTGCTCTCCGCGAGCGGCCGCAAGGTCACCCAGAAGGTGGACGGGGGCGGGGACGTCGAGATCACGGGCCGCTGGCAGGGAAATGATTTCGTGGTCGAGCGCAAGGTATCGGGCGGCGGGAAGGTGACGGAGGATTATCTCCGCTCCCAGGATGGGAAGCAGCTCTTCGTCATCGTCAAATCCGAGGGAAGGCGCGGCCGCTCGATCGAGTTCCGGCGTATGTATGACCGCGCCCCGACGACGCAGTGACTCCACCCATGTAACTTCCAGGGCGTGACGACGCCCGCGCCCCTCCCGCCGCCCGACGATTCCTGGGCGGTCGACGACCGATCGCTCCAGCTGTTCACCGCGCAGCTCCGGGAACCCTCGGCGGAGCGCGCCTGGCACGAGCTGCGGCGCGAGGCGGAACGGATCGCCCTGGTCCCCGGCTTCGAACGGCTGATCACCCTCGACGCCAACGCGATCAAAGAGCTGCCCCACCAGATCGACGTGGCCCAGCGGGTGCTGCGCGACATGGGCGGGCGCGCCATCCTGGCCGACGAAGTAGGTCTCGGCAAGACCATCGAGGCGAGCATCATCTACAAGGAGCTCGCGATCCGCGGGCTCGCCCGCCGCGTGCTCATCCTCACGCCCGCCTCACTCGTGGGCCAGTGGCAGGGGGAGCTCCAGGAGAAGTACTTCGAGCGCTTCGATACACCGAGCGACCCCGATGACTGGAACGGCGTCACCCGGGCGATCGTATCGCACGACCGCGCGCGCTCGCGCCACCACGCCGAGGAGATTTTGCGGCACCGCTGGGATCTGGTGATCGTGGACGAGGCGCACAAGGTCAAGAGCCACCGCGGCGCCACCTACCAGTTCATCGAGAAGATCGAGCGCGACTTCATCCTGCTGCTCACCGCGACGCCGCTGCAGAACGACCTGCGCGAGTTGTACAACCTCATCACGCTGCTCCGCCCCGGCCAGCTCGGCACCTGGCAGGAGTTCAAGAGCGTGCACCTGATCGCCGGGGACCACCGCCAGCCCCGCGACCCCGAGGCCCTGCGCGTGTTGACGCACGAAGTGATGATCCGCACCCGGCGCTCGAGCGTGGTGGACGACTTGGATCTGCCGCCGCGCCGGCCTCGACACCCCGAGGTCAAGCTCACGCGCGCCGAAGCGGACCTGTACCAGCGCACCACCGAGTTCCTGCGCCGGCTCTATCGGGAGGGCTTCATTCAGCCGGCCGAGCAGGAAGAAGCGGAGGACGGGGCGCGGCGCCGCCGGCCGACAAAGAAAGGGATCCTGCAGCTCGCCGTCATCCACCTGCGCCAGCGGCTGTGCTCGTCCTCGCGGGCGCTCGCCGAATCGCTCGCACATCTGGCGAAGGGCGAGCGCATCAGGCCTGAGTACCGCGCCATCGCGACGCAGCTCGCCAAACGGGCCGCGGGCATCAAGACGCACGCCAAGCTCGAAGTGTTGACCGAGGTGCTGCGTCAGACGCCCGATCGCGTGGTGGTCTTCAGCGATCACCGCCCGACCATTCAGCTGATCGAGGAGCGCGTCAAGAAGCTCGACCGGCAGGCCATCGTCTACTGGGGCGCGCACTCGACGCCCGAGCGGGACAAACGGATCCGCGCCTTCCACGAGGACAAGCGCAGCGTCCTGATCGCCACCCGCGCCGGCAGCGAAGGACGCAACCTCCAGTTCTGCAACGTGCTCGTGAACTACGACCTGCCCTGGAACCCGATGGTGGTCGAGCAGCGCATCGGACGCCTGCACCGCATCGGGCAGACGCGCGAGGTCCACATCGTGAACCTCGCCGCGGCGGGGACCATCGAGTCGTACATCCTCCAGCTGCTCGATCGCAAGATCAAGCTGTTCGAGCTGGTCGTGGGCGAGCTGGACCTGATTCTCGGCGAGTTCGGCGGCGCGCATACGTTCGAGGGCCGACTCGCGGACGAGTGGCTC
>DATHGL010000110.1:0-10172 GCA_035317625.1 Gemmatimonadales bacterium
CAAGCCTCCCACCCAGCCGCCCTCGCCCCCCGCGGCGGCGAGTGAGACCGATCCCCTCGCCGACGCGCGCATCCGACCCCTGCTCGAGCGCTATTGCCGGCTGGCCGGCGTGAAGCAGGCCGCTCTCGGCCCCGATCACTACGAGTTGAGCCTGCCCAAGACCGAGCGCCCGTTTTTCCGAGACCGCGAATCGCTGCGCGTCGTGTTCTCGCTCGACGCCCTCGAGCGCGACCCCGATGCCGAGATCGTCGTGCTCGGCAGTCCCTTTCTCTCTCAGTTGCTCGAGGCAATCCGCGCGCGCGCGACGCGGCTCTCACTGGGTCTGATCGCGTCCACCACTCCATCGAGCGATCCCACCAGCCTCGAGCTGACGATTCCCGTGCGGGACGGCACCGCCACGCGGAGCGCGACCAGGCTGGCCGTACATCCGGTGGGGCGGCTCGTCGCGCGCGTGGTGCTGCGCGCCGGTGCCGGCGTCGAGGAAACGGTGGTGGAAAGCGACGTGCACGACCTGTCGGCCGGCGCCAAGGTGGATGACGTGGTAGCGGGCCTGTTCCGCGAGTTGGAGGCGGGCCTGGTGGAGCCCGCGGATCCGTCCGTTGCGCCCGCCGCGGCAATCATGCCCGCGCGCGAGCCCGCCGACCTGGTGCGGCTGCTCTTGAGTCATCTCCAGGAAAAGTCGGCCGAGCGGGTTGCCGCCCGCCGCGTCGCGGCGGAGCAGGGACTCGCTGTCGAGCTGGGCAGGCTGGACCGGTACTTCGAGTCGATCCTGAAAGAACAGTCCGGCCCGGAGGGGATCGCCACCGTCACGGCGCTCGCCGGGCGTCGTCGCACGGAAGAGGTGCGGCGCAGCCAGGTACGCGCGATCGTGCATCCGTTGCAGCTCATCGAGGCCGCGGTGCTGATGCAACGCGCCGAGTGGCGGCTCGAGTCCGCCTCCCCCCGTGGGCGGCGCGCGACCTTCAGCGCCCAGCGGCCGCTCAGTGGCGCCGCCTGGAGCGTGACATGTCCGCACTGCGGCCGCCCGCCGGCGGCATTCGTGATCTGCCGACACGACCACTGCGGGTGTGAGGCCTGCTCGTCCCGCTGCTCGGTTTGCGCCGAGGACTTCTGCACGGACCACGGGATCGCCCAGTGTCGCGTGGACGGGCTCCCGGCGTGTGAGGAGCACGTGCGGGTCTGCCCGTCGTGCCGGCTGCAGCACTGCACCGCCCACGAAGGTAGCTGCGCCGAGGGCGGGCACACCGCCTGCTCGACGTGCCTCGCGCCGTGCGGCAGCTGCGGCCGTGCCGTCTGCAACAAGCACGCACAGCAGAGCAGCACGGACGCTCCGAAGGGAAGCCGCCGGTTGTGCGGCGAATGCCTGCGGTACTGCGAGGGTGGCACCAACGAGCCGGTCGGCCTCGACGAGGTGACACAGTGCGCCAGCTGCGACAAGGCGGTGTGCACGGCGCACCAGGCCGTGTGCGTCGTGGATGGTCAGGTGCACTGCTCACGGCATCTCCGCCGCACCGACCAGTCGCGGCGCCTGGTCTGCGGGCGGCATCGGGCCGCCTGCGCGCACGAGCCCGCGGCGATGTTCGCGTCGGACGAGGTCACGGCATGCCCGATCTGCGGCAAGGATGCGTGTGCGCGGCACTGGGCGGCGTGCGGGTACTGCGGCCGGCAGGTGTGCACGGCAGATCTGGGACAGCTCGAACCGGCCCGCCAGGCGCGCCGCTGCTCCACCTGCGCGCAGCTGACCGCCGTCAGCGATCCACCGGCCGCGGTCGTCGCCGCCGCACGGACGGCGGGTGGGGGTGAGTCGAAGGCATCGCGCACCTGGCGTATGGCCCGCGACCGGAGTCACTTGGTCGTGGAGCTCGATCTCGGGTTGACGCGAAAGACCGTATTCACCCTGCGGCACGGTGACACCGTGCCCGACAGCATCGTGAAGCATTCGGTACTCGGCTCGAAGCGGCGGCAATGAGATGCGGCGGCAATGAGATATAGAAGGCGGGTGGCGTGATCTTTCGGAGTCCCCATCCCGATGTGCTGGTGCCGAACGTCCCCTTGCATCGCTTCGTGCTTGCCAGGACGGCCGAGCTCGGTGACAAGCCCGCGCTGATCGACGGGCCAAGCGGGCGGGTCCTGACGTATGCACAGCTCGGTGCGGGGGTCGACCGCGTAGCGGCGGGTCTCGCCGCGCGGGGCTTCGATAGGGGCGACGTGCTCGGCCTGTTCGCTCCCAACTGCCCCGAGTTCGCGCTGGCGTTCTTCGGCGCCGTGGCTGCCGGTGGCGTCGTGACCACCATCAACTCCCTCGCGACCGCGCAGGACCTCGCGTACCAGCTCGGGAACGCCGGTGCCACGTTCCTGGTCACTGTGCCGCCGTTCATGGATCGCGCTGCGCCGGCGGCGCAGCACGTAGGGATCCAGGAAATCTTCGTTCTGGGAAGTGCGCCGGGCGCCACGCCCTGCGCGGCGCTCCTCGAGACCGACGGGCCCGTCCCATCGAGGCCGGTCGACCCCGCGCGGGACCTGGCCGTGCTGCCGTACTCGAGCGGCACCACGGGATTCCCCAAGGGCGTGATGCTCACGCATCGCAATCTCGTGGCCAACCTGGTCCAGACGGCCTGGGTGCACCATGTGGCGGAGCAGGATCGCATCATCGCGGTCCTGCCGTTCTTCCACATCTACGGGATGCAGGTGGTGTTGAACCTGGCGCTGTGGCGCGGCGCGACGCTCGTCACCATGCCCAAGTTCGAGCTGGAGCCGTTCCTCGCCACGCTGCAGCAGCATCGCATCACCCGGGCGTTCGTGGTCCCGCCGCTCGTGCTGGCGCTGGCCAAACATCCGGCCGTGGACCGCTACGATCTGTCGAGCGTTCGGGCGATGATGTCGGGCGCGGCCCCGCTCGAGGCCGCGCTCGAGAGTGCGTGCGCCCGACGTGTGGGGTGCGGGTTCATTCAGGGTTACGGCCTCACGGAGGCGAGCCCGGTGACCCACGCCAATTCGGACGAGCCCGGCCAGTGCAAGCCCGGAACGGTGGGCCAGCTGTTGCCGAACACCGAGTGCCGCATCGTCGATGTTGCGAGCGGCGCGGAGCTCGGGCCGGACCAGGACGGGGAGATCCTGGTCCGCGGCCCGCAAGTGATGCGCGGATACCTGAACAACCCGGAGGCCACGGCGGCCACGCTCGACGCCATGGGGTGGCTGCACACGGGCGATATCGGTCACGCCGACCGGGACGGCTACTTCACGATCGTGGACCGATTGAAGGAGCTGATCAAGTACAAGGGCTTCCAGGTGGCGCCGGCCGAGCTGGAGGCCGTGCTGCGGAGCCATCCCGCGGTGGTCGACGCAGCGGTCATTCCCCTCGCGGACCAGGAGTGCGGCGAGGTGCCGAAGGCCTTCGTGGTGCTGCGGGGCGAGGTGTCGGCGGCGGACCTCATGGCCTACGTGGCCGAGCGCGTTGCGCCCTACAAGAAGATCCGGGCAGTCGAGGTCATCGACGCCATTCCCAAGTCACCCTCGGGCAAGATTCTCCGGCGGGTGCTCAAGGAGCGAGGCCACGCGGTCGTCACATAGTCGAGCCCCAGAAGACGCACGGCGGCTCATTGCGTGACCGTCGTGCTCCCACTGCTAACGCACGCGGGCACGCCTTCTTTTGTCGCCGGACTGGCCCGCGTCGAGCCCATGAATGCCGTGCATACCTGCCCCGCGCTGATGCTGGTCATCGTCGCGGTCCAGCCGTCGCCCGTGAGCGTGATGGTTGGCATGGTGTTCCCGGCCGACACCGTGTAGGCGCTTCCCAGGTCGGCGGTGTACTTCAGGTTCTGAGCGAAGTAGCTCTCCTCGATCGTCACCAGGTTCCGCAAATCCGACTTCATGGCGGCAACCTGCGCCCGACCCTTGAGGTTGGACAACTTCGGGAGAGCGATCACGGCCAGCAGGCCGATGATCGCGACCACTGTCAGCAGCTCGATGAGGGTGAACCCGGCGCGCTTCATGCGTACGAGGCTTCCCTCTGGCGGAACCCGAAGTCCTTCACAGGTGTTAACTCCACGTCCTGAACCAACGCGAGAGCGAGTCGTCATGGGAGCTTCCCTCGATAGCCAAGTCGCCGGCAACGCCGGCGTTGCTGCTCGTCCAGCCGCCAAGAGCGGCACGTTCCTGCTGGGCGGTGACCTTCCCGTCCACCGCCTCGGCTTCGGCGCCATGCGGCTCACCGGCAAGGGAATCTGGGGCGAGCCGCGCGACCACACCGAAGCGATCGCCGTGCTGCGCCGCGCCCTCGAGCTCGGTGTCAACCTGATCGACACCGCCGACTCCTACGGCCCCGAGGTGAGCGAGCGCCTCATCGCCGAAGCGCTCTACCCGTACCCGCAGGGGCTCGTGATCGCCACCAAGGCCGGCCTCGAGCGCCCCGGGCCGGACCAGTGGAAGCCGAACGGTCGGCCGGAGCACTTGCGCGCCGCGTGCGAAGGCAGCCTGCGCCGCCTCAAGCTGGAGCGCATCGACCTCTACCAGCTGCACCGGATCGATCCCGACGTGCCGTTCGCGGACCAATTTGGCACGTTGAAGCGCCTGCAGGAAGAGGGGAAGATCCGCCACATCGGTCTCTCGGAAGTGACCGTCGCCGAGCTGGAGCGCGCGCGGCAGCTCCTGCCGATCGTCTCGGTGCAGAACCTCTACAATCTCGCGGACCGGCACTCAGAGGCGGTGCTCGACCATTGCGAGCGCGAGGAGATCGCCTTCCTGCCGTGGTTCCCGCTCGCGACGGGTACGTTGGCCCGTTCGGGCGGCCCGCTCGCCAAGGCGGCCGCGCGGCTGCGCGCGACGCCTTCGCGGGTGGCGCTCGCGTGGCTGCTGCGCCGCTCCCCCGTGATGCTGCCGATTCCCGGTACCTCGAGCGTGCGGCATTTGGAAGAGAACACGGGCGCGGCGCTGCTGGAGCTGAGCGATCGGGAGTTCGCGGCGCTGTCCCAGGTGACGTAGACTATCTGACTCCCTTCACCCCGGAGTCGCGAGGCGGGCGACGGCGACCGCGGCTGAGCCGGAGGACTCGAGCGATGGCTGACGATGCAAGTCGGGAAGACCGTCTACGCGAAAAACCGCCGCGAGTGGCGTGCCTGGCTCGCTAAACACCACACCACCGCGCCCGAGATCTGGCTGATCTACTACAAGAAGCACAGCGGCAGGCCGCGGGTGGCCTACAACGACGCGGTGGACGAGGCGCTGTGCTACGGCTGGATCGACAGCACGCTCAAGCCGATCGACGCTGATTGCTACGCCCAGCGCTTCTCGCCGCGCCGCCCCACCAGCCGGCTCTCGGCGATGAATCGCGAGCGCGTCCGCCGACTGATCGACGCCCGCCGCATGACCAAAGCCGGGCTGGAGCGGATCAAACACGTCTTCGACCGCACACAGGACACGAAGCAACGGCCCAAGTGGCAGCTCCCCCCGGACATCCGCAAGCGCCTCGAGCGGGATCCGACCATCTGGAAGCACTTCCAGCGCTTCCCCGAGTCCTACAAGCGCATTCGCATCGGCTGGATCGCGGCCGCCAGGCACCGCAAGGAAGTATTCGAGCGGCGCTTGACGTACTTCCTCAAGATGACCGCCCGGAACAAGCGGTTCGGCATGGTGCAGTGAACGCGGCGCTCAGCGATTCTGCCACGTCGACCACATGTCCTGCGCCGCCAGGCCGACCACCCGGCTCACCAACCGTCCGTAGGCCGCCTTCGGATCCTTGGCGGCGAAGTTGATCTGGCCGCCGACCAGGGCGACCTGGCCGACCTTCTCGGTGGCCCAGGCACTCGAGCGCCACAGGGTGGCACCCGACCGCGCCGACAGGAGTCGCACCGAGAGGTCGACCCGCACCGTCGCCTCGGCGCGCGCGGACACGATACCCCCGATCCCGCCGCTGGGGTTGGGGTTCGAGACCTTGAGGTGACCGGCGAACACGGCGCCGATGTCGCGCTGCTTGCCCAACTCCTGGGCGGCGGCGATACCCAGCTCCTTCTCGCCGACGCGTTGGAGTAGCGAGTCCGCCGAGCCGAGCTCGAGCACTTCCATTCCCGGCTGCGCGGCCAGCACCTCCTCGGCGAACCGCTCAGTCGCGTACTCGTGCAGGGAGCCCTTGGCGTTCTCCACCGTGAACGTCACGAGACCGAGCCTGCCCAACGGCCGCAAGTCGAGACGCGGTGGGACCAGCACGCGGCTTACACGGTTGTGAGACCCGCACGCGAACGTCGCGAGCAGCAGCAAGAGCAGCCCGGCGCCCGGGACGGCCGAGCGGGACGACCAGTTCGGTCTCTTCATATCGTGTACACCTCGCGAATGGTGGTCGGACCACGCAACATAATGCGTGGCTTGCCCTGGCGCCGGACTTTGCGCCAGGGCGCGGCCGAGGCGACTATTCTCCGCATGACGACGCTCCGCTTTTCGGCCGCCGCGCCCCTCCTCCTCGTGGTGTGCGCGGCCGCCGCCGCGCAGGACGGGCAGTGGACCATGCCGGCCAAGGATTACAGCTCGACCCGCTACAGCGGGCTGGCCGAGATTACGGCGGCGAACGCGGGCCGCCTCCGCCCGGTGTGGACCTTTTCCACCGGCGTCCTCGGCGGGCACGAGGGACAGCCGCTGGTCGTGAGCGGCACGATGTACGTCGTCACTCCCTATCCGAACGTCCTCTACGCCTTCGACCTCACCCGGGAAGGCTACCCGCTCAAGTGGAAGTACCGTCCCGACGTGGACCCGAACGCCGTCGGGATCGCCTGCTGCGACGCGATCAACCGGGGCGCCTTCTTTGCCCAAGGGAAGATCGTCTACAACCTGCTGGACGGTCGCACCGTCGCGATCGACGCGGCCACCGGTAGAGAGCTGTGGCAGACGAAGGTCGCCGACCTGTCCAAGGGTGAGACCACGCCCCTGGCGGCCTTTGTCGTCAAGAATCGTGTGCTCGTCGGCGCGTCGGGCGGCGAGTTCGGCATCCACGGATGGCTGAAGGGCCTCGACCTCGAGTCGGGGCGAATCGTCTGGACCGCCTACAGCATCGGACCCGACTCGGAAGTGCTGGCCCGCGCGGGCAGCTTCAAGCCGTTCTACGACCGCGGCGCAGACCTCGCGCTCGCGAGCTGGCCCAAGGACGTGTGGAAGAACGGCGGCGGGCCGGTGTGGGGCTGGATGTCGTACGACCCGGCGCTCGACCTCGTGTACTACGGCGTCGGCAACCCGGGTCCCTACAACGCCGAACAGCGACCCGGGGACAACAAGTGGACGGCGAGCGTGCTGGCGCGCCGCCCCGGCGACGGCTCGCTCGTGTGGGCCTACCAGTTCACCCCGCACGACAGCTGGGACTACGACGCGAACGCCGAAATGATCCTGGCCGACCTGGACGTGAAGGGCCGGCGGCGCAAAGTGCTGGTGCACTTCGACAAGAACGGCTTCGCGTACACGATCGACCGCGGGACGGGGGAGGTGCTGGTCGCCGAGCCGTTCGTCGAGGTGAACTGGGCAAAGCGAATCGACCTGGCGACCGGCCGGCCGGTCCTGGACTCGACCCGGCTGACCGGCGCGTCCCGAGGCAACATCAAGCACATCTGCCCAACCCTCGAAGGCGGGAAGAGCCCGGCGGCGCCGGCGGCATATTCGCCGCGCACCGGACTCTTCTACCTCTCCACCAACAACATGTGCATGGATTACCAGGCAGCGCAGGCGACCTACATCGCCGGCACGCCGTTCATCGGCGCGGCCACGCCGTACCACGCGGGGTCCGGCGGCTATCTCGGCGCGTTCATCGCCTGGGATGCGGCGACCGGACGGAGGGTGTGGGAAATCAGGGAGCCGTACCCCGTCTGGAGCGGCGTGCTGGCGACGGGCGGGGACGTGGTGTTCTTCGGCACGCTGGACGGCTGGTTCAAGGCGGCGGACGCCAGGACAGGCCGCGTGTTGTGGAAGTTCAAGGTGGGGTCTGGGGTGGTGGGGAACCCGATCAGCTACACGGGGCCCGACGGCAGGCAGTACGTCGCCGTGTACGCGGGGATCGGCGGCGATTGGTTTCTGCTGGCGGGCGACGTGCGGTCCGACGATCCCGCCGACGTGCGACCGCCGGCGGACTTCACGCCCGACCTGGCGCGTCATACGAGCCAGGGCGGCATGGTGTGGTTGTTCGGCTTATGAGGCTGCTCGGCTCGATCGTGGCGCTCGCTCTGATCGCGGGCTGCCGGAGCCGCGCTCCGGACGCGGTCCGGTACGATCAGCACGTCTTCGCGGGCGGTGCCGTTCCTCCGGCCGCCCTGCTGCGGAACCCCTACAAGGGCGACCGCGCATCCGCGGCGCAGGGAGCGACGATCTTCGGCGCCATGAACTGCGACGGATGCCACGGGGGCGGTGCGGCGGGGTGGGTGGGTCCGAGTCTCGCGGACGGACGCTGGCGGTTCGGCGGCGCGGATGGGGCGATCTTCCAGTCGATCTACTATGGCCGGCCGCACGGTATGCCGGCGTACGGGGGGCTGCTGTTGTCGCCCGACGCGGTGTGGAAGCTCGTCACCTACCTGCAGGCGCTCGAGCCGCCGGCCGACGTGCCTACGGAGGCGTGGCCGTAGCGGCACGGCCTCTCAGTTTGTCTTCAGCACCGCCTCGATGAAGCTCAGTGTTTTGGTCTCGACCCACTCGGCGGACGCTCCCTCGACGCGCATCGTGCCCAGGCGGTCGGTGCTGGTGGAGACGACACGACCCTTCGAGGCGGGCGCTCGGACGTCACGCGCGACCGCGATGCCGCGCCGTGGGTCGCATTTGAAGGCGAGCAGCGAGGCGAGCGCCGTTCCGTCCGCTACGCGCGGCGTGAACGCCAACGCCACGCTGGGATACTCATCGGCGCTGTCGGTGTGGTCCTCGATCGAGGCCTCGTGGCCCGCGTCCCGCAGCTCGGCCGCGAAGGTCTGGAGCACCGAGCGCACCACCTTCTGGAGGCGGTCGCCACAGGCGCGTCTGCGACGCTCGCCCTCGTCGTGGACCGGCTTGACCTCTCCCTGTGCCTTCGCCGTGCGCTCCGCGTAGGTCTTCAGGAGGGAGCGCAGCTTCTCGACGGTCTTGTCAGCCATGGCGGAAATGATACCTAGACGATCAGGACCGTGGCGGGTGCGGCGCTCATGAGGCCGTGGCGACGCGCGTGCCGCGGACCGGAACGAAGCTCTGCGCGACGCGCTCCAGCGCCTCCGCCGGCTCGAGGGTGAGCCGCATCTCGCCCGCCGTCAAGCCGAGGTAGGCGCGGGCGTGCAGCTGCAGAGTCTTGGTCTGGGCGTAGCCCAAACGCTGGGCGACGTCGTCGATGGTGAAGCCGGGGTCCTGCAGCAGCCGATGCGCGTACAGCACACGCGCCGCCGCGAGCAGATGCCGTGGCGAGGGCAGGCCGAGGCGCGCGAACCAGCGCTCGAAGGTGCGCCGGTCGACGCGGGCACGCGCCGCCACCTGTTGCACTGTCTGCAGCTCGGCCGGGGAGCGCAACACCTCTTCGAGCACCCACCGCAGCTCGCTCGGCAGTGGCGCGAGCACCACGGCGACTTGATCGAGCAGCTGGCGGGAGGCGGACCGCGCCTCTTCGTGCATCAGTACCTCGCGCAGCCGGGCCGGGTGGTCGTCGTAGCGCGAGAACACCACGTCGCGGATGCCGCTCTGGCCGAGGACGAGCAGCACCGCCGCGGTGGCGGGCGAGAGGGTCGTGTAGAGGATGAGCGGGAGGGAGGGGAACAAGACCCGCAGCCGTCCGATCTCGGTGGCACTCGCCAGCCCCACCAGCAGCGGGTCCACCACCGCCAGCTCCACCGGGCGGGCGCGGATCGTCGCCAGCGTGTCAACCCAGCTGCGGGCGTGCGCCAGGGGGAACCGCGCCGCGACGGCGCGGCGCAGCTTGTGGTACTGCTCCTCGGGAACAGCCGCTAGCACCAGCATGAGTGTCGCAAATGCGCCCCCCGATGCCGCGAAAACGCCCTAAACAAGCGCTTTCTCACGGGCCACCTTTGCAGTGCTGCAGCAGTACCGATCCTCACACTTTCAGTTCGCGGAGGTATTTATGTCGCGCACAATTCGCACCCTGCTCACGCTGCTCGTCGTCTCATTCGCCCTCGGCGCTTCGGCGTGCGCCGATGCCACTGCACCGCAGCACGGCTGCGACTATGTCGGCAGCAACA
>DATHGL010000111.1:0-5670 GCA_035317625.1 Gemmatimonadales bacterium
ACGCACACGAAAAATGTCGACGCCGCGGACATGGCCGCGTTTCCCCTCCTTCACCCAGGAATACACCCAGCGCACGACGCACCGGTCGCCGGCTGCGAATATCTCTTCGGTGTCGAAGTGGGCGTCGGGTGAGCGGGCAAAGAATTGCTCCCAGAACGCTCTCACGCGATTCTGCCCCTCAAGACGTTCACCGTCCGGCTGAGGCCGAGTATTCTCAAACGCGCAGTCGTCGCTCATGAGCCTCATGACGGCGTCGACGTCATGGCGATTGAAGGCGTCGTTGAAGCGTTGCACCACCTCGACGGCGCTGCGGGGCTGGGGGTTCAGTGAACGCTGTGAGCTCATCGGGGCCGGCACTCCGGGATGGGGTGGGCACGGCGTCGAATGGACCGCGCCTAAGCTGCGGGTGCGATGGTCGCGGGCGCAAGGTGATGGGATCGCATCGGGGGACTAGCTTTCGATTACGCGCGAGGCCTTTCTCTTACGGAGCATGCCGAACATGTCAGACGAGGCTAAGCGGCCCGCCGCCACGCCGGCGCTCGCGGTCGGGGTCGTCGTGGCGCTGCTGATCGCCGGGTATGTCATCCGGGTTCGGCACACGAGCCCCGCGACCAGGGCACCCGCCGGAGAGTCGGGGTTTCAGGAGCGCGCCAAGGAAGCCGGGATCGCGTTTCGGATGCACTACCTGCCCAAAGAACAGGGCGAGCGGTTCCGCATCAACTTGTATGATCACGGCTCGGGCCTGGCGGTCGGCGATTACGACAACGATGGCCACGAGGACATCTACTTTCTCAACCAGCTCGGGCCGAACGCCCTCTACCGCAACCGGGGCGACGGCTCGTTCGTCGACGTCACGGCCCAGGCGGGGGTAGCCCTCGCCGACCGGATCTCCGTCGGGGCCACGTTCGCCGATTACGACAACGACGGCTGGGAAGACCTGTTCGTGACCACCACGCGAGGCGGCAACGTGCTGTGGCGCAACCGCGGGGACGGCACCTTCGAAGACGTCACCGTGGCCGCGGGGTTGAGCCACGTCGGCCACTCGCAAGCCCCGGTGTTCTTCGATTACGACAACGACGGCGACCTGGATCTGTTTCTCACCAACACGGCGCACTGGACCACCGACGTCTTTGATTCCGCGACGGGGAGCTTCGAGGGCAAGCCCGACCTCTCCAGTCTGCTGACGAGTCCCAAGGAAGCCAACGTCCTCTATCGCAACAACGGCGACGGGACCTTCACCGACATCACCGACCGCGCCGGTCTCCGGGGTCGCGGCTGGGCCGGGGACGCCGCCGTCTTCGACTACGACGAGGATGGCTTCCTCGACCTGTTCGTGCCGAGCATGGTCGGCCGGGGTCAGCTGTATCGGAATACCGGTCACGGCACCTTCACGGACGTCACCGCACAGACGCTCGGCCGGACACCGTACGGAGCGATCGGCTGTAAGGTGTTCGACTACGACGGCGACGGACGGCTCGATCTCTTCGTGGTGGACATGCACTCGGACATGTGGATGGGGGTCGATGCCCGTCACCTCTCGCTCGACGTCGCGCGACAGGTGCAACATCGGCGGTTCCGTTCCCCGAAGGGTCCGACGGTGGACGAGGAGGCCCCGGGCTTTATCCAGATCCAGCGCGCCATGTTCGCGAGGCAGGGCGAGGATTTCGACGCGCTGCTGTTCGGCAATGCCCTGTACCGCAATCTCGGCCACGGGCAATTCACCGAGACCGCCGTCGCGGCGGGCCTGGAGACACTCTGGCCCTGGGGTGTGGCCACCGGAGACTTCGACAATGACGGCCACGAGGATGTGTTCATCCCCTCAGGCATGGGCTATCCGTACTCCTACTGGCCCGACCCACTGATGATGAACAACGGCGACGGCACGTTCCGCGACCGGGCCGCCACCCTGGGCATCGAGCCACCGACCGGCGGCATCTACCTGGAAGAGCGCGTCGCGGGCCAGCAGGCTGCGCGGAGCTCGCGCAGCGCCGTCGTGGCCGATTTCGACGGCGACGGCCGGCTCGAGCTCGTGGCCAACAACTTCAATGGCCCCCCGTACTATTTCGCCAACCGGTTTCCCCGACAGAACTATGTGGCCTTCCGCCTGACGGGCACCAAAAGCAACCGGGATGCGATCGGCGCCGTGGTTCGCCTCTGGGCCGGGAAGACCGTGATGGTCCGGCAAGTGAACCCGGCGGGCGGCTACCTGTCCCACTCGAGCCGGGTGCTGCACTTCGGTCTCGGCGACCGGAGCAAGGTCGACCGGATCGAGATCCGCTGGCCCCGGGGGATCGTGCAAACCCTGGACAATCCCGCGATCAACACCCTGCATCAGGTTCGAGAGCCGGCGCACTGATAGCGGGTCCCCCGCTTACTTGACAAGTTCTTCGAACGGCTTGTTCAGGATGGGATACCGCTGCCAATCCCGAAAATCAAAATGCCACCACTCGCTCGGGTTCGCGGTGAACCCCTCGGCCTCCAGCACTCGGCGCAGCAAGGCGCGGTGCCAGCGCTGCCGAGTCGTGCCGCCGGGGAAATCGGCGCGCGCCCGCGGCGTCGCTTCGTCATACGTGGACGGCATCTCGACCGGCGCGCCGGTCGCGAGCTCGTACAAGGTGACGTCCACCGCCGCCCCGCGATTGTGCTTTGAGCCCTGGGACGGGTCGGCCACGAGCCAGCGCGACGCCGGTGGCGTCGCGTCCCAGAAGACTTTCGTCACGTACCACGGCCGATAGGCGTCGTGGATCAGGATCCCGTAACCGAGCGGCCGGAGCGCCCGCGCCGCCCGCACGATGGCGAGGGCGGCGGGCCGCTGTAGGAAGGCGTGGGCCGAGCCGTAGAAGACGCTCCCGAGGAAATTGTTCGTCGTCGCGTAGCGGATGTCCAGCCGGACGCGCGCATCGAGAGCGGCGGGCTCCACCAGGTCCGGCGTCAGGAACGCGCCGCTCTCCGCGGGCGCCGGCAGCCCGCGATCCGCCAGGAGCAGCTGCGCGACGGATCGGACGGGCTCGAGCCGGAGCTGCAGGCCGTCCGCGGGCCCGAGCTGTAACCGCCGCCACGCGACACGCCCCGTCTGGATGGCGCCCGGGCGGAAGACAATCCGGTCGGCGTCGTACGGCCCGCGACCCGTGAAGGTGAACACCGACTCCGACGCCTGGGTCAGGCGGGCGGGGCGGGCGGGGCGGGCGGGGCGGGCGGGGGCGAACGGGGTCACGAGAGCGACGAGCACACCGCGATCCTCATAGACATACAGGGTGTCGTGTTCCGATGCGTACGCGCCGATCAGGCTGCGCCAGGCCGCGGGCGGCGCCGCCGGCTTGGGCGGGAGAGACTCCGGCAGTTGCAGGAGCAGCGCGAGCAGAATCACGTCACGCTCCCTGCGGCCTGGGCGTCCGGCACAGGGTGGCGGATCAACACCACACCGAAAACGATCATCCAGAGCGGGAGCAGATAGTTGTTGATAGCCGCAACGGAGCCCACGGCGACCGTGACGTTGCGGAACATGCCGACGAAGCCGGCGCCTGCGACGGCGAGCCCGGCGACCGCAACCCACGGCGGCGTCGCACGGAACCGCAACAGCGTCCAGCTCGACAGCAGGAAGAACATGTTGAAGCTCAACTCGCCCAAGAACTCGCCGATGTAGTTGCCCAAGTAGGTGTTCAGGCCGTCGAACACGGCCGCGATGACCTGCTGCTGTTCCGCTGTGGCCGTTGCGTGTTGCTGCGCCAAGTGCCAGTGAACACTGGGCCAGCGCATGAGGCCGAGCATCATGCTGACCGCGGCCAGAGCGGCGCATTGCATGGCAAGGAGCATGGCTCCCGGGTAAAAGCGTCGCAGGGCACGATACGCGCCGACGCCAGCTGGAAGCCAGATGAGCGGCAAAAACGCGTACAGCGCCCACGCCGCACGACCGGGAGTGCCGGTCGCGAGGAGACGGGGGAGGACAGTGCTCGCCGGACCATCGAGTACGGCGGGATAATCGAAGCGGGCCGCGAGGAAGGAGAAGACCGCCATGAAGGCAACGGCGCCGCCAATGAGGGCCCACCCGCCGACTCGAACGATCGTGATGCGTTTCAGGGGACCCTCCTCAGGCTCATCTCCGTCGCCGCGTAGAGGAAGCGCGCGTAGCCGATCTCGGCGGCGTTCTTCGTGAGCTCGACATTGACCCATGCGATGACGTCACCGAACGGACGCCTCAACGCGTGATGGTCAGCTTGCTGATCGAGGTCAGCGAGAGGTTCCGGAACTCGACCTCGGACCCTTCCGACTGCAGAGCGATCCGGCCGTGACTGGCGGTCGCGTCCGAGCCGTCATTCACCAGGTCGCCATTGACCCAGACTCTGATCGAGCGGCCGACAGCCTCGATCACCATGGCGTTCCACTCGCCGACAGGCTTCTCGGAGTCGTCGGTCAGGTTGCGGATGCGCCGTGCCTTGCCCTCCGTGGTCCCCCACTCCGCCGGTGGTCCGCGCCGACGCTCCATGTCGAGAACGTGGATGTCTTCCAGGATGCACCAGAAATCACCGGCGTTGCCGTGCTCCATCTGCACCTCGATGGAGCGCGGGAACATCCCGTAGAGGGCCCGAGGGGTCGACGCGTGCACCAAGACACCGGCGTTCCCGGGCGCCGCGGCGAAGCGGTATGTAATCTCCAGCCGGTAGTCGCGGTAGCTGGAATCGGTGAGGAGATGCCCGCGGGGCTCACCCAGGCTCACGAGCACCCCGTTGCGCACGACGAACGGACTGCGGAGGCGCACGTTGGAGTCCGCCGCCGGGACGTCGACGTGCCAGCCGGCGAGGTCCCTACCGTTGAAGAGCCTGTGTGACGGGCGCTGCGAGGTCGTCGCCGCACAGACGGCGAAGATCAGGAATGGCTTGGTGCACGTCATTGCTTCACGAGGCTGTAGCCGCCCGTCGTTTGGCCTAAGCAGTCGGTAGATGAGTAGCTGCCGGTGAGCTGGCTTCCGCTCTGAACGATATCGGCTGTCGTGGTGGCAGATCCTGTGCAGGCATCGGTGTAGGTGAGCGTTCCGCTCAGCTCGAGCCCGTTCAGGGTGGCAGAGACGTCGGCAGACCTACCGGCGTTTGTGGTGAGTGTGCCGGTGACGGTTGTCCCACTTTGGGTCAGGTGTAGCACACCTTGAAACATCGAAGCGGGGCTCGCCGAACTGGTGTAGTCGCCGATCCACGTTCCGGCGACAGAGGGTGCGCCGGGAAAACTCTCGCCGCCACACGCGAGGGAGCCTACAAGAAAGAGTACGACGGCGATGCAGGGTCGCATGATTCACTCCCTTCCGGTGACGTGAACGCCGGCGAGGTGGACGATCATTCCCTAATCTACACGCGCCGTCAGCGTCAAGCGCCTCTTCTGGCACCGCATGTCACGACACAACCGGCCTGGCGAACGACGACCGGAGTCGGATTCGGCGACCGGTGTCCTGAGATTCCCGGGCGGCCTGGATCACCTCGAGCACGTGGAGCGCGTGTTCGGGGGTGATCAACAGGGCTCTGCCGGTCGCCAGACTCTCGGCGGCGAGCGACGCCCCCATCGGCCACACGAAGTCGCCTTTCTCCGTCGCGTACCGCGTAACATTCGGGTCGCTCGCAGTGGCCAGGTCGACCCCGAGAGGCTCCCAGTCGTACCCGACCAGCCCGAGGTTGCCGGTCGTCC
>DATHGL010000112.1:0-5110 GCA_035317625.1 Gemmatimonadales bacterium
GACGCCGAGCGCTTTGGCGAACGCCTTGGTGTAGCGACGCATCTCGTCCACCTGCCGATCCCCGATCAGATAGGGTGGCAGCACGCACGCCGAGTCCCCCGAATGCACCCCGGCGTCTTCGATGTGCTGCATGACCCCGCCGATGACGCAGCGCGTCCCGTCCGCCAAGGCGTCCACGTCGCCTTCGAACGCGTCCTCGAGGAACCGGTCGATCAGCACCGGATGCTCCGGCGCGACGCGCACCGCCTTCTCGAAGTAGGCGCGGAGCGAGCCCTGGTCGTACACGATCTCCATGGCGCGGCCCCCGAGCACGTAGGAAGGGCGCACCAGCACCGGGAAGCCGATCCGCCCGGCCACCTTCACCGCGTCTTCCACGGAGCGTGCCGTGCCGTTCGCCGGCTGGGTCACACCCAACCGATCGGCCAGCGCTTCGAAGCGCTCGCGATCCTCCGCGATGTCGATGGAATCGGGTGAGGTTCCGAGGATCGGGATCCCCGCCGCCTCGAGGGGTTTGGTCAGCCGGAGCGGCGTCTGCCCGCCGAGCTGGACGACGACGCCCTTGGGCTGCTCCCAGCGCACGATCTCCAGCACGTCCTCGAGTGTGAGCGGCTCGAAGTACAGCTTGTCCGAGATGTCGAAGTCGGTCGACACCGTCTCGGGATTCGAGTTGATCATGATGGTCTTGAAGCCGAGCTCCCGGAACGCGAGCCCCGCGCGCACGCAGCAGTAGTCGAACTCCACGCCTTGCCCGATGCGGTTGGGCCCGCTCCCGAGGATCACGATCCCCCGTGCGCCCAAGGAGGCCGATTCGTTTTCGGTGTCGTACGAACCGTAGAGGTACGGCGTCGCGGACGGAAACTCGCCGGCGCAGGTGTCGACGGTCTTGTACGCGGGGTGCACGCCGAGCCGCCAGCGCGTCTCGCGCACGGCGGTTTCCGTGGTCCCGCGCAGGGCGGCCAGCTGGTGGTCCGAGAAGCCGAGCCGCTTCATGCGGCGCAGCTCGGCGGCGCCCGCCTCCGGCAGGGCGGCGAACCAGCGCTCCGCCACGATCAGCTCGTCCATCTGATACAGGAACCAGGGATCGATCCCCGACGCGCCCGCGATGTCGTCGACCGAGACCCCCGCCAGCAAGGCGCGCTTGATCTGGAAGACCCGCTCGGGTGTGGCCGTGCGCAGGGCGACGCGCAGGTCTTCCGGGCTGTCGCTCGTCAGTCGGTCGTCCGCCAGGGTCGGGCCGACGACCCACCCCGGCCGTCCGATCTCCAGGGCGCGGAGCCCCTTCTGGAACGCCTCCTTGAAGGTGCGCCCGATCGCCATCGCTTCGCCCACCGACTTCATCTGCGTCGTGAGGCGAAAGTCCGCCGTGGGGAACTTCTCGAAGGCGAACCGCGGCACCTTCACCACGACGTAGTCGAGCACGGGCTCGAACGACGCCGGCGTCGTCTTCGTGATGTCGTTCGGCAGCTCGTCGAGCGTGTAGCCGACGGCGAGCTTGGTGCCGATGCGGGCGATGGGGAAGCCGGTCGCCTTGGAGGCGAGCGCCGAGGAGCGCGACACGCGCGGGTTCATCTCGATCACGAGTATCTCGCCGTCCGCGGGATTGACGGCGAACTGGATGTTGCAGCCGCCCGCCTCGACGCCGATCTCACGGATGATGGCGATCGCGGCGTCGCGCATCCGCTGGTACTCGCGGTCGGTGAGGGTCATCGCCGGCGCCACGGTGATCGAGTCGCCGGTGTGCACGCCCATCGGGTCCACGTTCTCGATCGAGCACACGATCACCACGTTATCCCGGTGGTCGCGCATCACCTCCAGCTCGAATTCCTTCCACCCGAGCACGCTTCGCTCGATCAGCGTCGTGTGCACGGGCGACAGCTCGAGCGCCCGCTCGACCATCTCCTCGAACTCGGAGCGGTTGTAGGCCACGCCGCCCCCGGTCCCGCCCAGCGTGTACGACGGTCGGAGGATCGCAGGGAACCCCGTCTCCGCCGCCGCGACCAGCGCATCCGCCACGGATCCGACGGTGCGCCCCGGAGGCGTCGCCAGCCCGATCCGGCGCATCGCCGCCGCGAACTCCGCGCGATCCTCGGCCATCGCAATGGCCCGCGCATTCGCGCCGATCAGCTCCACGCCGTAGCGCTCGAGCGTGCCGTCCTGGGCGAGCGCCATGGCGACGTTGAGCGCCGTCTGCCCGCCCATGGTCGGGAGCAGCGCGTCGGGCCGCTCCCGCTCGATCACCTTGCGCACCCACTCGGGCGTCACGGGCTCGACGTAGGTCCGGTCCGCCAGCTCGGGGTCCGTCATGATGGTGGCCGGGTTCGAGTTCACCAGCACCACGGTGTAGCCCTCTTCTTTCAGCGCCTTCACCGCCTGCGTCCCGGAGTAGTCGAACTCGGCGCCCTGCCCGATCACGATCGGGCCCGAGCCCAGCAGCAAGATGCGGCGCAGGTCAGTCCGCTTGGGCATCGAGCACGTCCCGCAAGGTGTCGTCGAGCGTGTACCGCGGCGCCCAGCCGGTGGCCGCGCGGAGCTTCGTCGCGTCGCCCACCAGGTGAGGGATGTCCCCGCCGCGCACCAGATCCGGGTCCGCTTCGGCGATGGGATGGACGCCAGTCAGGTCCGCCAGGCGGTACAACAGGTCCTCGAGCGAGATCCCCTCCCCCGTGGCCACGTTGTAGGTCTCGCCTGCCTGCCCCGTTTCGAGCAGCCGCACGTAGGCGTCCACCACATCCCGCACGTGCAGGAACTCCCGCACCGGCTCCAGGTTCCCCACCTTGACCACCGGCGCGCTGACGCGCTTCGCGACGCGCAGTCGCTCGGCGAACGCGGGCACGACGAACCGCGTGTCCTGGCCGGGGCCGGTGTGGGCAAAGGCGCGCGCCACCACCACCCGCAGGCCGGTGCGACGCCACGCCTCGAGCGCCGCGAGCTCCTCGCCCGCCTTGCTCGCCGCGTACGGTGACGACGGAGCGATGGGATCGGTCTCGCGGCGCGGCCGCGCTTCCCCGCAGACCCCGTACACCTCTCCGGTCGAGATCACGAGGACCACCGGGTCGGCACGGCCAGTCTGTTTCGCCTGCCCGAGCACGTGGACGATGCGGGCGGTGCCGGCAGCGTTGACATTCCAGGCATATCCGGGATCGCGCGTCGCGTCGCTGCCGGATGACACGGCGGCGAGATGCGCCACCGCATCGTAGGGCAAGTCGACGCACGTGCGCACCGATTCGGCGTCCGCGAGCTCGAGGGGGAGCCACCGCACCGCGTCGCGCTCCTCGGGCGTCAGGTCTGCCGTCGGCGCCGGTGCGGGGCTCTGGCCCGGTCGCACCGCGCCGTACACCTCACGCCCATCCGCGAGTAGCCGGCGGACCAGCCAGCGACCCACGAAGCCGTCGGCGCCGGTGACGAGCACTCTCACGATATCCGCTCCAGGTCCGCGTCGACCATCATGCGCACCAGCTCCGCAAAGCTCGTCTGTGGCGTCCAGCCAAGCTCGCGCTTGGCTTTGGTCGGGTCGGCCTGCAGCGTGTCGACCTCCGCGGGCCGGACGAAACGCTGGTCGACCTTCACGTGCTCCTGCCAGTCGAGCCCCGCATGCGAGAACGCCAGCTCGCACAGCTCGCGCACCGAGTGCGTCTCGCCGGTGCCCACGACGTAATCCGCGGGGAGGGGTGGCTGCAGCATGCGCCACATGGCGTCCACGAAGTCGCCCGCGAACCCCCAGTCGCGGCGAGCCTCGAGGTTGCCGAGCTCGATCTCCCGCGCCTTGCCCTTCACGATCCGGGCCACGCCGTGGCTCACCTTGCGTGTGACGAACTCGAGCCCGCGGCGCGGCGACTCGTGGTTGAAGAGGATGCCGCTGACGGCGTAGAGCCCATACGACTCGCGATAGTTCACGGTGATCCAATGGCCGTACACTTTCGCGACGCCGTACGGCGAGCGCGGATAGAACGGCGTCGTCTCCCGCTGCGGTGTCTCCTGGACTTTGCCGAACATCTCGGACGAGCTCGCTTGGTAGACGCGCGCGGTCGGGTGTGCGAGGCGCACGGCCTCGAGCAGACGCGTCACGCCCAGCGCCGTGAACTCGCCCGTCAGCACCGGCTGCGCCCACGAGGTGGGAACGAAGCTCTGGGCCGCCAGATTGTAGACCTCGTCCGGCTTTGCGTCCCGCACCACGGACGTGAGCGAATGCTGGTCCAGCAGATCCGCGGGCACGACGTGGACGCGGTCCAGGAGGTGCCCGATCCGCTCGTAGGAGTCGTGCGACGTGCGTCGCACGACGCCCACGACATCGTAGCCTTTCTCGAGGAGCAGCTCAGCGAGGTACGAACCGTCCTGTCCCGTGATGCCGGTGATCAGGGCGGTGCGTCGGGGTTGCCCGCCTCCCTCGGCCGGCGTAGCTTTAGGCCGCTTTTCCCGGCCCGGACGCGCGGGGTTACGCTTCGTGGCGCTCATTCTTCAAGTCGGGCAGGCCCCATGGCACGAGTGTGTGAGATCTGTGGCAAGGGCCCCGTCACGGGGCACAACGTCAGCCACGCGAACAATAAGACGAACCGGCGCTGGTATCCCAACTTGCAGCGCGTGCGCGCGGTGGTGAACGGCGCGACCCGCCGGATGCGGGTCTGCACGCGCTGCCTCAAGTCGAACCGCGTCACCAAGGCAGCCTAACGAAAAGGGGGACCCAGGGTCCCCCTTGCCGTTCGCGCCGCCCGCCCCGCCCGCTCGCTCCGTCACTCACCCAACAGTTCGATCCGAGCCACGTCGGCGCCGTCGCCCGCGCGATGGCCCAGCTTGACGATGCGGGTGTAGCCTCCCGGCCGCGTCGCGAAGCGCGGCCCCAGGTCCGTGAACAGCTTGTGCGTCACGTCACGGTCCTTGAGCCGCCGCTCCACCAGTCGACGGGCGTGGAGGTCACCACGGCGCGCCAGCGTGATGAGCCGCTCGGCATACGGACGGAGCTCCTTCGCCTTCGCCTCCGTGGTCACGATCCGGTCGTGTCGAAACAGGCTCGTCGCGAGGTTCGCCAGCAACGCTTTCTTATGGCTCGCGGTGCGCGAGAGCTGGCGACCCTTGGCGCGGTGGCGCATTACTCGAGGTCTCCCTCGCTCGCCTG
>DATHGL010000113.1:0-5801 GCA_035317625.1 Gemmatimonadales bacterium
CTCCGTGTTGTAGTAGTGCGGCGACAAGCGGAGCGCGGTGGCGGCGCCCTTCTCGTCCATATCGAGCACCCCCGACTGCCGGTCCGCCGAGCTGGTGTTGATGCCTCGGGTGCGAAGCTCGAGCTTCAGCTCGGCCGCGTCCCGATCCGCCACGTCCACGGTCACGATCGCGCAGCGCTCGCGCCCGCGATCGAGCACCCGCACCTCCCGAATCTCGCCGAGCCGCGCCCGCAGCTCGGCGGCGAGCGCGCGGGCGCGGTCCGGACCCGTGGAGCCCACGTCGAGCGCGTAGCGCGCCGCCTCGCACAGCCCCGCCACGAGCGCGTAGGCGAACTCCCAGTTCTCGAACCGGCGCGCGCCGTCCGCCAGCCGGAAGTCGTCCGGGTCGGTCCAATCCGCGCCCCGCATGTCGAGGAGCAGGGGGAAGACGCCACGCTCCAGCATCCGGTCGGACACGTACAGGAAACCGATCCCGCGCGGGCCGCGCAGGAACTTGCGGCCGGTGGCGCCGAGGAAGTCGCAGCGCAGGGCCTCCACGTCCACCGGTAGCTGGCCGACCGCCTGGCACGCGTCGATCAGGTACGGCACGCCCAGCTCCGCGCACACCTGTCCCACCGCGCGGGCGTCCTGCACCAGTCCCGAGTTGGTCGGCACCCAGCTCAGGGCGACGACCCGCGTGCGCGGGTGGCTCGCGAGCCGGCGCACGCTCTCCGGATCGACGCCGCCCTCGGGCAGGTCGTCCGCGCGCACCGTCTCGACGCCGGCGCGGCGGGCGAGCGACAGGTACGTGAGCTGGTTCGAGGGGTAGTCGGCGCGCGTGGTGACGATGCGGTCGCCGGGGCGGAAATCGAAGGCGGAGATCGCCTGGTTGAAGGCGACGGTGGCGTTCTCGACGATCGCGATGTTGCGCGCCGCCGCGCCCACGAGTCGCCCGATCAATTCGTACGTCTCGCGCACCCGCGGCTCCGCCTCGTCGGCCGCCTCGTAGCCGCCGATCGCCGCCTCACGCTCCAGGTGCCGCGTGAGGGCCTGGAGCACCGGCTGCGGCATCAGCGCCGCCCCCGCGTTGTTGAGATGGATGCGGTCCCGGCACCCGGGCGTGTCGCGGCGCCAGCGGTCGAGCTGGGAGGGGGCGGGTGGGGCGGTACGCATGGCCATGGGTCGAGGAAAACTGGCGCCATTGGCCGTCGGGCTCAAGGCGCGCCACGCGCGGCTGAACGCGCTAGATCAGGTTTCTCACCACAAACCACACATTCGCCGGCCGCTCGGCGAGCCGTCGCATGTACCACGGGAACCAGTGCGTGCCGTAGCTGATCAGCACGCGCACCGGCACCCCGTCGCGCACCAGCGCCCGCTGCCTGGCGGTCCGGATGCCGTACAGCATGTGCACCTCGTAGGCGCCAGGGGCGACTCCGAGGGCCAGGGCGCGCTCGCGCACCCGGTCGATCAGGCCGTGATCGTGCGTGCCGAACACCGGCCGCGCCGCGTCCTGGGCGGCTCGCTCGAGCAGCCGCCCGGCGAGCGCCAGGTACGCGGCGTTCACGTCGCCCTTGTTCGGGTAGGCGACGGCCCGCGGCTCGTTATAGGCGCCCTTCACCAGGCGGATCGCCGGTGCGAGCGGCAGCAGCGCTTCCAGGTCGGCCGGCGTGCGGTGCAGGTACGCCTGCAGACAAACACCCACGCCCGGGTGGGCGGCGCGGACCGCCTGAAACAGCTCGAGCGTCCCGTCCACGTAGCGCGACTCCTCCATGTCGATCCACAGGAACGACCCTGCCTCGGCCGCTCGTGCGGCGAGCGCGAGCAGATCCTGCAGACACGCCTTGGGATTCACGTCGAGGCCCAGGTGGGTGAGCTTGACGGAAATTTCCGCGGGCAGCCCGCGTTCCCGGATTCGGTCGAGCACGTCGAGGTAGTGATCCCGCACGCCAGCGGCCTCGCCGCGGTTCGTCACCTGCTCGCCCAGCTGGGTGAGGACCGTGCCGATTCCCGCCTCGGCGAGCGCCGCCGCTGCCTCGAGCGCCGCGCTCAGGTCCTCCCCGGGCATGAACCGCCGCACGGCGCGCTGGAAGAAGGCGCGGGCGCGGAGCTGCCGCGCGAGCCAGGCGCTGCGGGAGGCGCGCAGCAGCAGACGGCGGGCGAGGGACATCGGAAGCCAAGAGATACGCGGAAGGGGGCAGGGGGAAGGGGTTGCCGGCCGGCTCGCACGATGATACACTTGTATCATCACTATGATACTACTACGATGGTTTATGAAGGTGTGGCGAGGGCTCGAGGCGTCCGCACCGCCCCGGCTGCCCGGGCCGCGGGCCCTCCCATCGTACGCCGCGATGGGCCACTATATCGCGGGCGTGACGACGCTCGACCCCCGCCTCCGCCTGCTGGTGCAGCAGCTCGCAGCCGAGCTGTCGGGATGCCGCTGGTGCATCGAGCAGGGCCGCCATCGGTGGCGCCAGGCGTTCGTCTCGCCCGCCGTGCTGGGGGCGCTGCGGCGCCATGCCGCGAGCCCGCTCTTCTCCGCGCGGGAGCGAGCCGCGCTCGCCTTCACCGACGCGCTGTCGCGCTACAGCGACGCGGCGGGCGGCATCCCCGACGCCGTGCTCGGCGAGCTGCGGCGGCACTGCTCCGAGCCGGAGGTCGCGGCGCTGACGCTAGCGGTGGCCGGAGAGCATTTCTTCAATCCCGCGACCGGGGCGCTCGGGAGGGACGCGCGTCCCGTGGTAGCGGACGACGCGGTGGGTGCCGCGGCGCCGGGCCGGTCACTGCCGCGCGCCGCAGGCTCCGCGCTGCGGAACCTGTGGTGACCCGGCGGCGCGCCGACGCGGGCCCGCGCCGCGCCGAGACGCCCGGCGGACGCTGGCTGCTGCTCATCCATCAGCTGCCCCCCAAGCCCGACTACTTCCGCGTGAAGATCTGGCGCCGGCTGCAGCGCATCGGCGCCGTGGCGATCAAGAACTCGGTGTACGTGTTGCCGTACACGGAGCAGGCGAGCGAAGACTTCCAGTGGGTGCAGCGCGAGGTGGTGGCGTGTGGCGGGGAGGCGTCGGTGTGCCAGGCGGCGTTCGTGGACGGCCTGTCCGACGGCCAGATCGAAGCGTTGTTCCGGGCCCAGCGCGACGCCGAGTACGCCGACGTCGCTCGTGCGGCGGACGAGCTGGTGCGGGAGGGCGGGCCCGAGTCGGCGGGCGCTCTGGCCCGGTTGGAGCGCCGCTTCGCGGAGATCGTGGCGCTCGATCACTTCGGCGCCGCGGCGCGGCGCGCCGCGGAAGCCGCGCTGGTCCGGGCACGGGAGCGTCGTACGCCCGCGCGGGTCCCGGCCCGGCCGGGGGGCGGCAAGGCACGGCCCGTCCGGGGGCGCACTTGGGTGACCCGCAGGGGCGTGCATGTGGACCGGATCGCCAGCGCCTGGCTCATCCGCCGCTTCATCGATCCCGCAGCGCGGTTCCGGTTCGTCGCCGTCCAGGATCACCGGCCCGCGCCGGGCGAGCTGCGGTTCGACATGTTCGACGCCGAGTACACCCACGATGGCGACCGCTGCAGCTTCGAGACACTGGCGGCGCGGTTCGGGCTCGCCGAAGCGGCGCTGACCGCGATCGGTGAGCTGGTGCACGACATCGACTGCAAGGACGGAAAATTCGGACGCAGCGAGACGGCAGGGCTGGAGCGGTTGATTGGCGGGATCGTGCGGCGGCATGCGAGCGACGACGCGCGTCTGGAGCGCGGTGCCGGCGTGCTCGACGATCTGTACGAGGGGTTCGGGGGGGCCCAGACCCCCCCGTCGCCCCGGCGGCGGCGCTAGCTGGCCGGGATCAGCCCGCCGCGGCCAAGCTCGCGAACTCGATCCGTCGGTCGCTGCTCCGGCGGCGCTCTACGCCGGTCCAGGTCGGCGCGCCGACCAGGGCCAGCCGCCGCCGATCGGACAGGCGCCGGCGATCGGCGGTGGCCCCGGCGACGACCTCGCCCACGACCACCTCGGGCGGGATCGGGCGGAACGATGACCACTCGTCGCGGAACCAATCGCGCGACGCGCCCACCGCCGCGGCCGCCCCGGCCTCGGTTTCAAACAGCGCCACGTAGGTGAGAATGTCGTTGCCGGCGTCCAGCAGGTGGCATGAAACGAAGCCTGGAATGTCGCGGACGATAGGTAGGAAGCCCTTCTCTGCGTAGTGGGCTGCCTGCCCTACCGTGCCCAGCCTCACCCGATACCGTCTGATCACTCCGTGCATGAGCCCCCCTCCGGTCAGTTCCTGCGGCGCACTGAGGTCGGGCTTCGCAAGACCCGCGCCCCAGGGCGCAGGTGGCGGCCGCCATGGCGTGTGACCCAACGCACCCTGGGGCCGTCCGAACCCGCTACGAAACTGGTGCGCACCCCTTACAGATCGAGCGGTCCGGGCTCACAGACCTGGCCCTGTACGGGGGTGAATGCACCACAGGGTGAGGCTAGCGGCCCGGGCGGTCCCGGTCAAGCGCCGCGCGCCTCACCCTGCGTCGTGTTCAGCCTTCGACGATGATCAGATACTTCGAGTTGGCCCAGAACCGCGCGGTGTCCGCGATCTTGACCTGGTGCCCCATCAGCTTTCCGTCGTGGTCGGGCGGCGTGTCGAGTGCCGAGGTATCCTGGCGCGACACGATCCGGTACTCCTTGTCGGCCGCGGGGAGTGGCAGCTCGAGAAAGTGCCGCCGATCCGCCACCGTGAAGACGTTGGGATCGAGGTTGCGGGACGGGACCAGCGTCTTGCCGCTCTTCCAGAGGACGAACAGGAACCGGGCGCCGCCCTCTTCCTGGATGACCCCCTTCTGCTCGAGCTCCTCCTTGGTCCCGACCACGTAGTAGACCGTGTTATTGATCGTGGACATGTTCTCGAGCGTGTCCTTCAGCGCCACGTTCTCCGCGGTGAGCGTCTCCACCTGCAGGGTGAGCGCGTCGATCGTCTCCTTCTGATTGTCGATCACGCCCTGCAGGTTCTGCATCGTCGCGGCGAGCTCGCTCCGCAGGCTGTCGGAGATGTTGGTGAGATCCTTGATCCGCTGCTGGCTTTCCTTGAGCCGCGGCTCGAGCTCCTTCACCCGCGTGGTCATATAGCGGATCTTCTGAATCAGCGTGTCGCGCGACGCGCGCAGCGGCGACTCGCCGGACACCTTGAGCTGTTTCGCCGGGACGTTGACCTTGGAGAGCTCGCGGCTGATCTCGCTCACGAGGCGGGTGTTCTCCGCGACCTCCTGCATCAAGCGGTCGCGCTGGGACGACGCCTGGGACAGGCTGTCGATGCGCGCCTGTACCTCCGGGGTCGGGCCCTGTTTGCACCCCGCGGCGACGAGCAGCGCGATCGGGAGCCACGCGGCGCGCGCACGGAGACGGCCATAACGAGTCATCGTTCTCAACCTCCTGACAGGACTGGCGTGACGTAGGTCACACGGCTGTTGGATGCGGGCAACCGCGCTGTTGGCCAAGTGCTACACCGCAAGGCGTGGTACGGTTCGACGCGAAACGGGCGCATGGTTCCTCCATAACTATTTACCCGGCGCGCTGCGAGAGCACAACGACAGATATCACCGGGCCTTTGGCCACCCGTTGAGCCGCGGACCAACGCCCTCCGCTCGCGCCGACGGGCTGCCGCGCCTGGCCGGTGTGGTCTATTTCGTTGCCCTCCTGTCGCTTGACACGCAAATCACGGGCCTCGTGAGCCGCCTGCCCCGCACGGCGCCGTTGACCCCGCTCTCATCCGGCTTATCTTCCCGCCTCGCGCGCGCGGGCCTTCCGGTTCATGCCCGCGCCGCTTGCTTCTGCAGGACAGTATTGGGGA
>DATHGL010000114.1:0-3259 GCA_035317625.1 Gemmatimonadales bacterium
TCGACTTCCGCTCACCCACCCCCATCGGCGCCCGTATCGACGCGGACGACGTCCAGCTCCGGTACGGGCGGGGCTATGATCACAACTTCGTGCTGAACAAGGGCGGGGACCACGGGCTCAAGCTGGCAGCGCGGGTGTACGAGCCGACGAGCGGGCGGGTGATGGAGATCCACACGACGGAGCCGGGACTCCAGTTCTACTCCGGCAACTTCCTCGACGGCACGCTGCTCGGGAAAAAGGGGGTCGTGTACCGCCACCGCTACGGTTTCGCAATGGAGACCCAGCATTTTCCCGATTCGCCCAACAAGCCCGGGTTTCCGTCGACCATCCTGCGTCCCGGGGACGAGTACCGCTCCCGGACCGTCTATGCATTTTCGGTCCAGCCCTGAGATGGGCTTCGTGCTCCTGCTCACGATGCTGGCGGCGCCGGTCCAGGCGCCGCTCACCCGCGGCGATCTGGTGCAGCTCGAGCGCGCGCGCGTCCTCGCCGCCGCCGACCGCTCCGTACGAGAGGCGCCCGTGACGATCACCGCCGTCCGCGCCGAGCGGAGCGCCGGCGGGCCACACGATTTCTACTCGGAAGGCGACTACTGGTGGCCCGATCCGCACAGCCCCGACAGCCCGTACGTGCGCCGCGACGGAGAGACCAACCCCGACAACTTCGTGGCGCACCGGGATGCGATGCGGCGGTTGAGCCAGATCGTCCCGGCGCTCGTCGCCGCCTACCAGATCACGCGCGACGAGCGCTACGCACGGGCCGCGGCCGCCCATCTTCAAGCCTGGTTCGTGGACGAGCGCACCCGCATGAACCCGAATCTCCTGTACGGTCAGGCGATCAAAGGCCGGGCGAGGGGACGGGGCACCGGCATTATCGACACCATTCACCTGGTGGAGGTGGCGCGGGCCGTGTGGGTGCTCGAGCGGATGGGGTATCTGAAGGGCGAGACGCTGGCGGGGACCAAGCGCTGGTTCCGGGAATACCTCGAATGGATCACCACGCATCCCTACGGGCTCGACGAGCGCAACAGCGGCAACAATCACGCGGCCGCGTGGGCGCTGCAGGTGGCCGAGTTCGCGCATCTGGTAGGCGACGAAGCCCGGCTTGCCTCCACGCGCCGGTTCTTCGAGGACACGCTCGTGCCGGGCCAGATGGCCGCCGACGGCAGCTTTCCCCGCGAGCTCGCCCGCACCAAGCCCTATGGCTATTCGCTCTTTCAGCTGGACATCATGGGGACGCTCGCCTGGATACTCGACTCGTGGGCGTACACGTCTCGCGACGGGCGCGGGATGGGAAAAGCACTCGCGTTCATGTACCCCTTCATTAAGGATAGGCGCGCTTGGCCCAAGCCGCCGGATGTGATGTACGACGACCAGTGGCCGGTGCGGCATCCCGCGCTCTTGTTCGGCGGCCTCGCCCTGCACGAGGCGCGTTACCTGGACCTGTGGAAGACGCTCGAGCCCGATCCCACCGTGGCCGAGGTGATCCGCAACTACCCGATTCGCCAACCGCTCTTGTGGGTCTGGGAAGGAGCCGGACCATGACCACCCGCCGCGAGTTCCTCGAGACCGCCGCTGCGATCCTGTCCTTGCCCCAGGGGGTGAGGCCCCCGGACCTGCTCCCGCTCGGCTTCTCGACGCTCGGCTGTCCGGCCTGGACGTGGACCGAAGTCCTCGATTTCGCCCGATCGCACGGCTTCGCCGCCATCGAGCTGCGGGGCCTTCAGAAGACGATGGACTTGAGCCAGGCCCCCGAGTTCTCGCGCGAGGGAGGACGTCTCGACTCGGCGAACGGTCAGCTCCGCGAGCACGGGCTCCGGATCTCCGACCTCGGCGCCTCGGCCCAGATGCACGAGCAGGACCCCACGAAGCGCGCGGCCCAGCTGGACGAGGCGCGGCGCTTCATCGACCTGGCCGTGGCGCTCCACGCCCCGTACGTGCGCGTGTTCGGCAACAATTACGTGAAGGGCGTGCCGCGCGACGTGATGCTCGCGCACATCGCCCGGGGCCTGCGCGAGCTGGGCGATTACGCCCGGCCCAAGGGCGTGTCGGTCCTGATTGAATCCCATGGTGATTTCACCGACTCGCCCACGCTGCTCGAGATCCTCCAACAGGCGGACTCGCCAGCCGTGGCCCTGCTGTGGGACGCGCACCACACGTTCGTCTCGGGCCACGAAGAGCCGGAAGACACCGTACGGCAGGTCGGGCGCTATATCCGGCACGTGCACCTCAAGGACTCGGTACCGTCCGCCGCCACGGCGGGGGGCCGCCGCTACGTGCTCACCGGCACCGGTGAGGTCCCGGTGCGACGCCAGATCCAAGCGCTCGTCAAGCTCGGTTACCGCGGCTACTACAACTTCGAGTGGGAGAAGCGCTGGCACCCGGAAATCGAGGAGCCGGAGATCGCGTTCGCGCAGTTCGCGACGGTGGCGGGCGAGTATCTGCGCGGTGCGGGAGCGCGGTAGTGTCGCCGCGCCTCGCTCAGGATGACAGCGCCGGTCGCTTCGGTGGGAAAGAGAGTGATGGTGGACTGGGAAGTGCATCGGAGGGTGGTCCGCTTGTTCAATTATTTCCAAGAGCGAGCGGGCTTGTCATCCTGAGCGCCGCAGGCGCGAAGGATCTGCTGGTGGAGCGCCGCAGGCGCGAAGGCTCTGCTTCTACATCGGCAAGCGACTCAGCTCATCGAGTGTCAGCATCAGGACCCCCGTCTCCGCCGCCCCCGGCCCGGAGTCCGTGAACACCGTAGCCTGTCGGCTGGTCTCCGCACCGTAGCGGGCCGCTACCGCGCGTACGATGGCCTCCGCGTCGCTCGTGCCGAACACGGCGACTGTGCCGCCGCTTCCCCCGCCCGTGATCTTCGCGCCGAACAGGCCACGCTCCGGCCCCGCCTCGGCGACGAGCTCCACCAGGCGATCCGTGCCGTCGCTGCCGAGCCCGCACGCCCCGTAGCTCGCGTGCGAGTCGTACATCAGTCTTCCCAGCTCGACCGCCACCCTGAGGTCCTCCGCGAGTGCGCCGAGCAGCTCCGCGAAGCGGTCCACACGTGCTTGCTCGCGGACCGGGTGCTCGGTGGCTTGCCGGACCGGGTAACGGCGGTCGGGCAGGACTCGGGTCGCGGTGTCGGTGATGCCGTCGTAGCGTCGCAGGAAGTCGGCGCCGGACAGCTCCGTCGGGAGACCGCTCCCCAGCTGCAAGAGCTCGGACGCCGTGAGATTCGCGAGATAGCCGTTCCAGCGGGGGTCGTCGATGTGCACGCCTGAGC
>DATHGL010000115.1:0-2887 GCA_035317625.1 Gemmatimonadales bacterium
CCACGGCGGTTCGGATGTCGGCCACCGAAACGTCCGTCCACCGGCTCACCTCCCCCAGGCAACGCTGCTGCACCGGGTGCTCGAGCCGCGTGTAGAACTCCGTGGGCCAGCCGTGGTGGCGCGCCAGGGCGAGCATGCCCGCATGCTTCCCCGAGCAGTTCGAATACACCGGCGTGAGCCGGAGCCCCCGGCTCTGGTAGTCCCGCGCCACCCGCTCGGACAGCGGCGGGTGCGGGCCGCACAGCAGATCGCGCTCCGAACACCGGACCTTGGCGAGGAACGCGCGCACCCGCGTCACCTGCCCGGGCTCGCTCGAGTGTGACGCGCACGCCAGGGCCAAATCCTCGCTCGTCAGGCCGAACCGCTCCATCACACCATCCGCCACCAGCGGCACGGCCTGGAACGGCTTCGCGGCGGAGCGCCAAAACGTTACGAGCTCCGGCTCGCCCGAGTGCGCGACGAGCCGGCCGGTCGAATCGACGACGGCGACGTGCACATCGTGCCAGGCTTCCACCACGCCGCCGCGGAGCTGCTCAATGCGCATCGCCACCCCCCTGCCCCCCACGCCACCCGGGAGACGGGAAACGGGAGGCGGGAGGTGCCTGTGGAGCGTCTCCCGTCTCCCGCCTCCCGTCTCCCGCTCCCAGTGACAGCGCAATCCCCAGGAGGACCAGAGCTCCGCCGATCATGGCGGTCGGCTGGGGCACCTCATGAATGGCAGGCACCAGCCAGGCAATGAGGCTCGCCCCCACCGGCTCGCCCAGGGCCGCCACATTCACCGTCGTGGCGCGGAAGTGCCGCAGGGCGTAGTTCATCCCGGTGTGGCCGATCAGCATGGGTCCCGCCGCCAAGGCGCCGAACACCGCCCAATCGGGCCGCGCGAACCCGGCGAGCGGCACGCCGCGCGCGCGCGCCAGCAACGCGAGGGCGGCAGCCGCCACGGCGTAGACGCCCGTCGCGTAGCGCCAGATCCCGACCGTTTGGCGCACCCGCCGGCCGATCACGTAGTAGCCCGCGCCCGTCACCGCGCCGAGCAGCGCGAGCCCGTCGCCGCCCAGGGCGCCAGGCGAGAGGCGAGCGTCTCCCAGACCGATGAGGCACGCCCCGATCACCGCGAGCATGATGCCCCACGCTTCCGCGCGCGTGGGGTGCTCGCGCAGCCACGCGGCCGCGATGCCCCAGGCGAACACGGGCTTGAGCGAGACGAGGACGACGGAGCTGGCGACGGTGGTGAAACGGAGGGACGCGATCCAGGACCAGAAATGGAGAGCGAGGAGCAGGCCCGAGAGCGCCATAAGCCCGAGGGAGAGGGAAGAAGGGAGAGGGACGCTCCGGTGCGTCGCCGGTCCGCCGCTCACCGGATCGAACCTCTCCCATCTCCCCTCTCCCCAGGCAAGCGCGCCGGTGACGGGCAGCACCAGCGCCAGCCTCCAGAACGCAATCGCCAGCGCTGGCGCCGCAGCGAATCGCACGATCGGCCCGGCGTAGGTAGTGGCGAGCACCGCCACGATCAGCACGACGAGGGGAGACATCGGCGGAGAAGTTAGTAGATGACTGGAAGACCCGCCGGGGTGGGGGGGCACTGCTAGCCACAGTCCGCCCCTCGCCATCGGTCCCGTTGCCCTCCCTCCCCCCGGCCCCCAAATTGCGCGCTCCATGCGCCTCCGCCTCGCGCTTCTGGTCGCGACATTCGTCCCCGCCGTCACGGGCGGGGCCATGCTCGACGCTCAACAAGCTTCCCCCTACGTGCCGATCGGCCACTGGACGACACCCTACCTGGAGCATCTGATCGCCCGTGGGGCGATCGCCGATCCGAGCCCTCTCACCCGGCCATTCGCGCAGGGAGACGTGGTCCGGGCGCTCAGCGGAGCCGACACCACGCGGCTGAGCGCCTCCGAGCGGCGCATGGTCCGCGCCATTCTGACGGCGCTCGGATCACCCGCGGCCGATGGCAAGCCAGGGGGGCGCGTCGATGGAGACATCGCCGCATCCGGCCTCAGTCAGGCGCGACGCGACCCGCTGCGCCCGGCCGGTCCAGGGCACGCGACCGTCGCCGGCGGGCTCGCCGTCCAGGCGCTGCTCGGCCCGGTGGCCGTCGTCGCGCATCCGTACTTCGACACGCGACTCAAGTACGACCCGGACTACGACGGCAAGCAGGACCGCTTCGTGGCGGGGCGGAGCGCCGAGGCCTACCTCGATGCGCGCTGGCGGTTCGGCGAGGTCTTCTTCGGCTCGCTCGACCGCAACTGGGGACCGCCGGCGCTCGAGGGACTGCTCGTGTCGCCGAGCCCGTACAGCTACGATCACCTCGGGCTGGTGGTGGGCACGCGGCGCCTGCAGCTCCAGGCGATCGTCACGCAGCTCGACGACCAGCCGGACACGAGCGGCGCGCTGAGCCACCGCTATTTCGTGGCTCATCGACTGCTGTGGCGACCCAGCGGCGTCACCACGCTCGGCTTCTGGGAAGGCGCGATCGCGGCCGGCCCGCGTCGCACGCTCGAGCCCTGGCTCGCCAACATCCTCAACCTCGGCCTGTTGGTCGAGTACGACCGCAACACGAAGGTCAACAGTCTGCTCGGCGTGGACTTCGAGTCGCGGCTCCACGGCGTGAAGCTGTTCGCTCAGGCGCTGCTCGACGACATTCAGGTCGATCGCCAGACGGCGGGCGACAGCGAGCCCCCGTCGTACGGGCTCACGCTCGGCGCGGAGACGTCGGTGCGCGGCGTGGTGCTCACGGGCTACTACACCCAGGTCGCGAATCTCACCTACCGCACGCCCAACCCCGCGGAGGCGGTGGCCAGCCGCCTCACGGGCCTGGGGCGCAATTTTTCCGACTACGATCAGCTCACGCTGCGCGCCGCCGTGCTCGCCGGCCCGGGCGTCCTGC
>DATHGL010000116.1:0-3527 GCA_035317625.1 Gemmatimonadales bacterium
TACCACGACCATTTCGATTTCCAGCTTCTCGGTGCACGCTGGTTCACGACGCAGCGGGGTCGATCCGTCGCCTGACCTGAAGCGTCAGCTTCGTGGCCTCGTCACCGCGCAGGAGGGGTACTGGGCCAATCACGGGACGTACACGACCGATGTTGCGGCCTTGGGCGTGTTCAAGCCGCGTCGGCCCCCGACGACTCCCGCGGACTCTGTGTGGCTCCAGGTCATCCAGGCCGGCGGCCGTTCGTGGTGGGGCCGTGCGGTCTACCTCGGCCAGCGCGACCGGAGCTGCGTCATCTATGTCGGGACCACCGCCGACTTCACCGCACCACCGACAACTGATGGGGCTCAGGTGAAAGCCCACGACGAAGGTGCACCGGTCTGCGACACGTTCTAGGTGCTGTTACCGACGCTGGCTGCCTAAGCGCGATCAGTTAGGCAGTGCCGCGCGACCTTGCGACGGGCTTTGTCATCATCACGCCGGGGCGGCGCCCGGTCACGGTGTACGGGCTGATCAGCCCAGACTCGCTGCGTGCACGAGTGTCGGAATACTCGCGCCTCACCCGTCCTTTAGAACGCGATCGATCGTAGGAGCGGGAGCGTTCGCTCATCTTCCTCACGGGCGCGGTCGCGCCTCTGAAGCTTGGTCCCAGAGTCAGATCAGTCGCGTCCGGATCTTGATCTCTGAAGTCAGCGTACGGTGGACGGGACACCGATCCGCAATATCCCGTAACTGGGCGCGTTGCTCTTCCGACAGCTTACCGCTGAGTGAGATCTCGCGCTCGATGACATCGAGCATTCCCGCCTTCGTCTCACAGTCTGCGCAATCCTCACCGTGCACCCTCGAATGCCGCAGGCGGACGACCACTTCGTCCAGGGGCCACCGCTTCCGTCGCGCGTACAGCGCGATGGTCATCGACGTTCAGGCCCCGAGGGCGCCCAGGAGCAAGTCGTACGGACCGGGGCCGGTGTCGGTGCCGCCGTCGGCAACTGGCTCGTCCGCTAAGAGGCGATGGCGACCGGCTTTGATCTCCTGCGCAAACCCCGCTGCGCTGCCACGCACCAGTACCACTCCAGCCTCGAGGGCCTCGTCCATCGGAAAGCTCCACGTTAGGGACGGATGGAGCATAACCAGTTGACGGCGCGATCCGTTAGACCGATCATCGAGCCATGAGTGCGTCCATCATGGTTCGCATCGCATCGCTGTGCATCGCAGGCCTCGCCTGTTCGGGGCCACCACGGCCGTCCGTCCGCGACGCGAGTGCCGGCATCGACTCGTTGAACGCGCGTCTCGTCGACGCGTACCGCAGGCGCGATCCTCGGGCGTATGCCGCGCTGTACACCGACACGGCCGCTTTCGAATGGCCGGCGTTCAACACGGTTCGGGGCCCCGCCCGGCTGGCGGCGATGGCACGGAGCAACTGGGCGTCCTTGCGCGACATGGACCTCCGCCTGACCGTCTCGACTCGACGAGTCGCGCCGGATCACGCGACGGAGTTTGGCGCCTTCCAGCAATCCTGGCGCGACTCCAGCGGCGTGCGCACGACGGAGTTCGGCAGGTACGTCGCCTTCCTGGTCCGGCAGGAGGATGGTCGCTGGCGGATGGACCGCTTCTTCGGCTTCGCGGATTCGACTCGGCCGTCGTCTGACCGGCGTTGATCCGCCACGCTCCATCCCGTCTTCGTCCTCAAGATCGCCCGCGCCGGCGCCCCTTCGTGCCCTCGGACCTTGAGCGGGAGCACGATCAGATCGTAGTCACCCCCTTGCACGGGGCGCAGGTCCAGCCCCTCCACGATGGGAATCCCGCGCCCGAGCAGAATCTGATGCGTCCTCGGCGCCGGAGCGCCGAATTGCTCCGCCGAGAGGTAGTCCACGCCGACCAGCAGGACTCCAGCGTCCGCGAGGAGCTGCGCCGCGTCCGGTGCGATGTACGCGAAGTCCCGATGGAACCCAGGTGAGTCCATCCAGCCGCGCAGCGTGCTCCGCGTCCGGAACAGCACGCGCTTCGCGCCCCTCCAGTCGTGCCGGTTCAGCTCGCCTGCGTCGATCGCCCGCACGCTGTCGGGGATATCGATTACCCGCGCCGCACCGATCAGCGGGTCCAGCGTCACCTGGTCGATCGGTGCTCCATTGGCGACGAAATGCATCGGGGCGTCGATGTGCGTTCCGCTGTGCGCCCCCAGTGAGTAGACCGACAGCGTCAGCTTATCGCCCTGCCGCATGTCCTTGAGAAAATCGAACTTCAGCGGCGCGTCGCCCTCGTACACCGGAGTCCTTACGGGATCGAGCGTTGCCGTCACATCGATCCATCCTTCCGCGCTCAGCTCCCGCGTCGCCGTGGTGTCGGGCCGGGGGGCACACGCCGACAACCCGAGCGCCACCGCCACCGCAAGGCTCGGCACACCACAGATCTCAGCTCCTCCTCCACGCATATGTCCTCCAGTTGACCGTTGCATCGCTCGAGGCATCGTCTCTCGCGGCCACGTACCTACTCTGGCACGGCGTCGTCAAGGTAGCTCTCGTCGAGCGCACAAGGGGTCTGGCTTGACTGTTGCCGCCGTACCGCGCAGCGTAAGCGCGATCCATTCAGTGAGCTCTTCTTCGCCTTGATCGCCGATGACACCCTCTACTTCTTCGAGGAAGGGCTACATGGACCCTATCGACCGTCGGACCTTCGTGGCTGGTGGTGTGACAGCCGCCGTGCTGGCCGCCGTGCCGCTCGCGTCCCGGATACGCCAGGCGGAGGAACGGGCGAAACGCATTCGGGTCGGCGTCATTGGCTGCGGCAGCGTCTCGCACAGTTACCTGCCGCACCTGACAACCAGCCCGTACGTCGAGCTCGTTAGCGCGTGTGACATCATCCCGGAGCGCGCCAAGGCCCAGGCCGAGGCGTTCGCCATCCCGAATCAGTACCCGCACATCGACCAGCTCCTCGCCGGGGCGCCATTCGACCTGCTGGTGGACCTGACCGACATGCAGGAGCACGAGCGGCTCAACCTCCAGGCGGTGGAAGCCGGCAAGCACGTCTGGAGCGAGAAGCCGCTGGCGAACTCGCTCGCGGCGGGGGAAAAGTTGCTGGCAGCGGCGAAGAAGAAAGGTGTGAAACTCTGGGGCGCACCGGCGATGGTGGTCAGCCCACAGTTCGCCTTCATCGCCCGGACCTTGAACTCGGGGGTGCTGGGCCGAATAGCCGCAGCACACGCCGACTATGGACACAGCGGGCCGGATTGGGCCGCGTTCTTTTACGAGAAGGGCGGTGGCAGCCTACCGGACCTGGCCGTGTACAACCTGACCACGCTGACCGGCCTGCTGGGCCCGGCCAAGTCCGTTGCAGCCATGACCAGCGTCATCACGCCTACTCGGACGATCCCGGGGAAGGGCGAAATCAAGGTGGTCGCCGAGGACAATGCGATGGTGCTCCTGGATCACGGGGAAGGGGTGATCTCCCACATCCAGTCGGGATTCAACTATTTCAACCCACACGGGCACGATGGGAGCAAAGAGCAGCGGCACACGGTCACCATCGTCGG
>DATHGL010000117.1:0-4300 GCA_035317625.1 Gemmatimonadales bacterium
GTCTCCGCTCGTTGCGGCCTCGTGAATGAGCGAAACATGGCTTGCGCTGCGAGTGCGGCCACGACCACGCTATCTGCTGGCCCTACCTGCAGATGGGGAATGCTGTAGTCACACGCGCGTGCGGAGACGTTGCTGGCTGCGTGAGGACCGGGGGGGGCCGCACGCGGGCGACTCGTCGGTGGGAATGGACTTCGTGGGGAGCGGCACAGGAGTGGCACCGGGTGCTGCGTTTGAGTGTCACTAGCCTATCACGTTTGTGGTCCGTCAGAACGTGCAGTGCTGGCGCGATGTCTTGGGACGCTGGTCTCCCCAGTGTGCCGCAGTGTGCCGGAGTGAGTGACCAACGCGCCCAAGATCGGCGCTGCTCGGGGCTGTCGTTGATGTCTTCCGGTCACCCTGCCTTCCTCCAACGCGCCAGCGACAAGTATGCTGCATGCGTGCGGATTCTATCCGGCGTCTGTTGAAGTTTGTGATCCTGAGGCGCCACAGAGTTTGTGATCCTGAGGCGCCACAGGAACTTGGCCGATACTGTAGTCACGCGCGCGCGCGAGGACGTCGCTGGCTGCGTGAGGTGACTCGTCGCTCACCAGCGCGGACGTCGCTGGGTGCGTGAGGGCCTGCCCCTTGACGTTACTCGTACTATTCTCTGTGAGAGAGGGTGTGTAGTTCGTTCAGTGCCTCTTGACGTCCCTCTTATATTAGTGATGGGAGAGTGGGTGTGTTGCACCGCTCTCTCACAAGTTGGGTTCACGCCCGTAGCGTGGACGGTGGGCACGACGCCTGAGGCGCGGCCCACGCCCCTGCGCTCTAGCGAGCGCAGGCCAGGGGACCCACACGGCCCGGACCCGCGTCCGGTGACCATCGTCGGGACGCCGGCACGCTAGCCACCCCTGCAACGCGGTAGGACGTAGTAATTGCGTTGCGGGGATTTTTTTTATGCCGACGCCCAACCTATCGTCATCCGTTTCTCCATCCGTCGAGCCGCTGTGGGACGCGCGTGAGCTGGCGCAGCGGCTGGGCATCCATCGCACCCGTCTCTATCTCCTAGTCCGCACGGGCCGGATTCCTCATCTGCGAATCGGGCGCGGCGTCCGCTTCGACCCGGCGGCCATCCGGGCCTGGGAGCAAAGTGGCGGGTGGGCAAGCCCGAACCTGAAACCGCGCGGGAGCCGTCAAGCTGCGGAGCGGGGCGCGAAACCGGAGCACGGACAATGAGCCGCCACCCTGACGGCACCCAGGGCGCGGCTGCGCTCGATCGTCCCAACGACTTGGCGGTCGCAGGCGGTGATCCGTCATCGTCTGCTGCCGACGCCGTGCGGGAGGCAGCGGCCCGCGCGGCCGCTCTAGGCTACCACCTCGTCGCACTGCACGGCGTGCGCGACGACGGCGCGTGCACCTGCGCGAAGAGGGAGTCCTGCCCGAGCCCCGGCAAGCACCCGCGAGGGAGGAAATGGCACAATGATGCGGGCACCCCGGAGCTATTCCGGCAGTATACCGACGGCCAGACGATCTTCAACCTCGGCCTGCGGCTGGACGGGGACACGTCGGTCCCGCTGATCTTGCTCGATATAGATACCAAGCACGATAAGCCCGGCGCAGCGTCGTTCGCTGAGCTCGAAGGGGACTACGGCTCACTTCCCGACGGCGCGCTCCTGCAGACGACGCCGAGCGGCGGGCGGCACTACTTCTTGCGTCTACCCGAGGGTGTCGATCCGCACGCGCTACCGAACCGGGCGGACGTGCTCCCTGGCGTTGACGTGTTTACGCACCAGCGGCAGTTCGTGCTCGCCCCGTCGCGGACGGCGCTCGGGGCCTACGCGTTTGCTACCGGGCGTGGGCTCGTCGCCCCGTCTGACCTGCCGGTGCTCCCGGCGAGCTGGATAGAGCGATTGCAGACCCTCGGCGCCGCCAAGGCCGGGCTTTCCGGGGCGAACGCAGACGCCGATCCCGCACCCGATCCGCAGCTCGTGGTCCAACTATTGGGAGTGCGCCCTGCCCCTGCCGTGAACACGCGTGACGAGGCGGTCGGGTTCGCCATGGCCGTGCATGGAGCACTCGCCAACGCCGACAGTGGCGTGGATGCGACAGCCGAGCCGGCATTTCTCCGCTGGGCGAGCCGGTGGCCCGGCGCGGTCGCCGAGCAAGACCAGCACATCTGGGAGACGACCGGTGAATCGAAGCATCGCGGGTGGCGGCAGTTTCTCGGTGACGCGCAGCTTTTCATCAATCGTGCTCACGCCACGACGCCCGAAGATGCGGGAATCACCGACGGGGCCGATGTCGCAGCCGCGCAGGCGCTGCTCGAACGCATCCGAGCAGAGCAGGCCCAAGCGGACTTTGACGCGCTCCCAGGTGCTACGCCGCCTCTCCACGCGTGCCCAAGTCTCTTGGTCCGGTCCTTCGCGGATGTCACGCCGAAGCGCATCGACTGGCTTCTCCTCGGACGCGTGGCCCGGCAGCAGATCACGATGGTCAACGGCTGGCCGGGCGAGGGGAAGACGAGCGTCGTGATCGACATCGCGGCCCGGATGACGCGGGCTGAGCCCCTCCCCGATAACAGCCTGCCGCCGCGCCCGCTTCGCATCCTGTTCCTCTCGACGGAAGACAGCGAAAGCATCCTCCATCTCCGGCTCCGGGCCGCTGGGGCCGACATGAATCGAGTATTCACGATCCCGGACACCCAGCTCGAGCGACTGACGCTTCCCTCTCGCAAGACGACTTGGGTGCAGGTGCTGCAGGCGCACGAGATCGATGTGGTTGTCGTAGACCCGATGAAGGCATTTCTCGACAATAACCTGAAGGACATCGCGGAGCAGGATGCCCGCAGGTTCATGCTCGCCCTGCGGCAGGTGTGCGAAGAGACGAATGTGGCAGCGATCTGCATCCGACATCCGAATAAGGGGACCGCCGCGGGTCATTCGACTGCCGTCAGCTCGGCCTCCGGCTCGCTGGGGTTCACGGCCGCCGCTCGGATCGAGCTGCTCGTGGGTCGCATGCCCGAAGACGAGGAGACGCGGGCACTCGCGCACGTGAAGAATAATCTGGCCAAGCCGCCGGTTGCCCTGCTGTACCGCATTGTGTCAAAGGACGTGTCGTTCGACGGCGGTACCGCGACGCAGGACGTTGCGGGGATCGAATGGAAGGGCACCGACGACAAAGTGCTGGCAGATGAACTGCTTGCCAAACGCCACGGCCGTGAGGAGCGATCCAAGTTGGAGGAAGCCAAGGAATTCCTCAAGCAATTCCTCGCATCTGGTCCGGCCGAGCATACGACCGTGCGCCGCGCCGCGAAGCCGCACGGAATCGCCGACCGCACGCTGGAGCGCGCGCGGGTACAGCTCGGATGGACAGCCATTGTCGGGAACCTACACGCGGGCGGGAGGTCGATCTGGGGCCTCGAAGGTCAGTCCCCGGCTGATTTCGCGGCGGCGGCTGGCGAGCCGCTTGAGGAGTCGGCGCTCGAACCTGCGGACGTCTCGGACCTGGAAGTGGCTCAGTCCGCCCAGCAGCCCATTGGTCCTCCAGTGGCAAGTGAAGCTGGTTTCGCGGAAGCCCCAACGACGGAAGAAACAGTCACTTCGCCAAGTGGCGAAGTGAGGATGCTCATGAAGCGCAACAACTTCTCCCCCCACACCCCCCCCTCTCTACGGTATATGGTCCCGTGGCGAGACGGGTGCAGGGCGCGCCGAATTCTTCACCTCGCCAAGGATGGCGAGGTGAGGCGCAGCTCAGTGGAGCGGCGTAGGGTTGGCAGAGGATGGCAATCTGACCCAGTGTCGATCCGGGGAGGGGAATCGGCCCGCCGTACCCGTCCGACGACTGAGCGTGATAGCGCGAGGGGGGAGCTATCGCGGTGCCGCTCTTCGGCAAGGTCAGGAGGCCATCCTCAACCAATCCAGGGCGGGCGAACAGGCCTCCTTGGGGCGGGATCAGTCAGACATCGGAATGGGCGCCCAGAGAGTGGGCCGGGGCCGGGCGTAAACACCGAAGGGTGTAGCTGAACATGAGGGATATGGGGCGACGCGCTTGACTTGTCCGTCCCGCTTACTCGAAACCAAACCAGCCAGTTGTCTGCAACGGGAGCGTTGCACGGGGGAGTTGTGGCAGCGGTAGAAGTACTACAGAAGCGGCCTGATCCGCTTGGCGCAGTTCTGACCCGCGAGCAGGTCGCCGAGTGGCTCCAGGTCCGGCCGCGCCAGCTCGACCGGATGGGCGTTCCGTACCTGGACCTTGGGCACAAGACGAAGCGGTACTTCGCGAAAGACGTGCAAGGGTGGCTTGAGAGGCAGCGGCGCCTAGC
>DATHGL010000118.1:0-2153 GCA_035317625.1 Gemmatimonadales bacterium
CCGAGCGCTACACGATCACGCGCGCCGAGCAGGACGCCTTTGCCGTTGAGAGTCAACGTCGCGCAGAGGCAGCGCTCAAGGCGTGCGTGTTCACAGACGAACTCGTGCCGGTTCCCCTCCCCGATGGTACCGCGTTTGCAAAGGATGAGTACCCGCGGGCCGGTACGACGCTCGACAGCGTGACAAAGGTGAAGCCCGCCTTCAAAAAGGACGGAACGGTGACGGCGGCAAGCTCGAGTGGGATCAACGACGGAGCGGCGGCACTGCTGGTGGTGGGACGGGCGGACGGTCGGGCGGGCGGACCGAAGCCGCTCGCCCGGATCGTGGCGACGGCGGTCGCGGGCGTGGATCCCTCCTGCATGGGGCTCGGGCCGATTCCGGCGACCCAGAAAGTCCTGAAACGCGCCGGCATGACCATCGACCAGATCGACCTGATCGAGTTGAACGAGGCCTTCGCGGCGCAGGCCATCGCCTGCATCCGCGAGCTCAAGCTCGATCCGGCCAGGGTGAACATCTACGGCGGCGCCATCGCTCTGGGTCACCCACTGGGCGCCACGGGTGCGAGGATTTTGACGACTCTCGTACACGCGTTACACCGTACGAAGTCCCGTTACGGCTTATGTGCCATGTGCATCGGCGTTGGTCAGGGCATCGCGATGATCGTGGAACAGGTCTGATGGCCGCGTACGAGCGCGTGCTGGTCGACATCGCGGGGGGCATCGGCACGGTCACCCTCAACCGGCCGGAGAAGCTCAACGCCCTGGACCGTGCGCTGTGCGACGAGCTGCGGGAGGCGCTGACGCTGCTCGGGCGGAGCGACGCCGTCCGCGTGATCGTCGTCACCGGCGCCGGTCGGGCGTTCTGCGCCGGCGCCGATCTCGGTGTGCTCGGCACCGACGGGCCGGCGCTGGTCGCCGCCGGCAAGGACGTGGCGCTCGCCATCCGCGCCGCACCGCAGCCGGTGCTCGCCGTGGTCAACGGTCCCGCCGCCGGAGGCGGGGCGAATCTGGCGCTCGCCTGCGATTATCGCATCGCGTCGGACCAGGCCTCGATCGGCCAGGTGTTCCACATGCTCGGCCTGGTGCCCGACTGGGGCGGCAGCTTCTTCCTGCCGCGCCTGGTCGGCACGTCCAAGGCGCTCGAGCTGGTGTGGAGTGCGCGCATGGTCCCGGCGGCCGAGGCATTCGAGCTGGGCCTCTTCGACCGGGTGGCGCCCCAGGCCGAGCTCGCGTCCGCCGCGCGGGCCCTCGCCGAGCGGTGGGCTGCCCAACCCCCCGCGGCGGTGCGGCGGGCCAAGGCGGCGGTGTACGTGAGCGAGGTCCGCTCGCTCGAATCCATGCTCGACCTCGAGATCACGCAGCAGAACGAACTGTTCGCCACCCCCGAGGCGCGGGAGCGCATCGCGGGGGGGGCTTCACTCGCGAAGAGGAGCCGCTGATGGTCCGCAAGCTGAACAACTTCGACGAATGGATCGATTACTTCCGCTACTGGCAGGATTCGATCGGGTTGCCGCAAGGCGAGATCCGCCAGTTCAAGTTCGAGGCGAAGTTCGGGGACCAGGACGTGCCTCACATCGAATTCGGCCATTATAAAGGCCAGCGCAAGTGGCCGACCGTGATGCACATCCCGGACCAGCGCATCCGCGATGCGCTCTTGAATCTCATCGTGTACCAGGGCGACACGGAGTTCGCCTCGGTGGAGCAGCAGCGCAGTCTCCTCACGCATGCCCCCTCGGACTACGACCTGCTGGCGCTGATGCGGGTGATGACGGAGGAGATGCGGCACGGCTGGCAGATGTCGTACCTCCTGTGCAGCCATTTTGGCGACGAGGGCAAACGCGAGGCGGCGAAGCTGCTGGAGCGTCGCGCCGACGAAGGCGAGCGGCTGCTCGGCTCGTTCAACGAGTTGGTGGACAACTGGCTGGACTTCTTCACCTACACCCAATTCATCGACCGCGACGGCAAGTTCCAGCTCACCATGCTCGCGGTGTCGGCGTTCGACCCGCTGTCGCGGTCCATGAACCCGATGCTCAAGGAAGAGTCGTTCCACCTGGGCACTGGCAACAACGGCCTGCTGCGGATCGTGAAGGCGGGCACGATGCCGCCCGAGGTGATCCAGCGCTTCTTCTACAAGTGGATTCCGACGGCGTTCGA
>DATHGL010000119.1:0-12978 GCA_035317625.1 Gemmatimonadales bacterium
GCCCGGCATCGGGTCTTACATGAGCGTCGCGCTCGATCAGGGCGACGTCCGCGCGATGGGGCTCGCCATCCTCGCCATGATCGCGATGATCGTCTGCCTCGATCAGCTGCTGTGGCGCCCGCTGGTCGTGTGGGTCGAGAAGTTCCGGCTGGAGGAGAGCGGGGACGGGAGCCCGCTGCCCTCCTCGTGGGTGCTCGACTTCCTGCGCCGGGCGCGCCTCCCCCGGAGCGCGGCGCTGTGGCAGCGGCGCGTTTTCCTGAGGGCGCGCCGGGCCGCGCGGCCGCTGGAGCGGCCGTTCCGCGTCGTGGGTCCAGTGGTCCTGCGGGCCCCGCGGCGCGCGTTCGAGCACCCGATCGCGCGGAAGATCGGCGCCGGGCTCGCCGCGGTCCCGATCGCGGCCGTCGCCGCGTTGGGCGCGTGGCGCTTGTGGCTCTTGATCGGGCAGCTGGGTTGGGCGGAATGGGGCGATCTCCTGGCGTCCGCCGCCTTGACGTTTTCCCGCGTGATGGGCGCGGTGCTCCTCTCCACCGCATGGGCCCTGCCGGCGGGAGTCGTGATCGGGCGGTCGCCGCGCCTCGCCCGCGCCCTGCAACCCGTCATCCAGGTGGTTGCATCGTTTCCCGCACCGATGCTGTTCCCCCTCGTGATCCTGCTGTTCGAGCGCATCGGCGTCGGGCTCGGACTCGGCGCGGTGGCGTTGATGGTGCTCGCGGGGCAGTGGTACATCTTGTTCAACGTGATCTCGGCCGTCGCCGCGATTCCGCAGCAGCTCAAGGACGCCACGGCGGCGTTCCGCCTGCGTCGCCTGGCGCGCTGGCGCATCCTCTATCTGCCCGCCGCGTTCCCCGCGCTCGTCACCGGGTGGGTGACGGCGGCCGGCGGGGCGTGGAACGGCTCGATCGTCGCCGAGTACATCGAGGCCGGAGGCCGGTTGCGGACCACCAGGGGACTGGGAAGCTTGATCAGCGAAGCCACGGCACACGCGAATTTTCCCCTGCTCGCAGGGGGCATCGCTCTGATGAGCCTCATCGTGGTCGGCTGGAACCGTGTGGTGTGGCGCTCGATGATGGAGTGGGCTCGGACGCGCTTCGGGTTGGTGCAATGACGCCGAGCACGCTGTTGCTCGAGGCGCAGCACGTGACGCAGCGCTTCCGGCTGCCGAACGGCCAGGTGCTCGAGGCGCTGCGTGACGTGTCGCTCAGCGTGCGCGAGCACGAAGTGGTGGCCCTCGTCGGACCCTCGGGATGCGGCAAGAGCACGCTCCTGCGGCTGTTCGCCGGGCTGGCGCGCCCCGGCGAGGGGTCGGTCCTGTACCGCGGGCAGCGCCTCGATGGCGTGCTCGCCGCCGCCGCGATGGTGTTCCAGTCATTCGCGCTGCTCCCGTGGCTGACGGTGGCCGAGAACGTCGCGATGGGCCTCGAAGCGCGTGGGGTGGACGGCGCGGCTCGCCGCGACGCCGTGGCGCGCGCCATCAACCTGGTGGGGCTCGACGGGTTCGAGCAGGCGTATCCGAAGGAGCTGTCGGGCGGGATGAAGCAGCGGGTGGGCTTCGCCCGGGCGCTCGCCGTGGCGCCCGAGATCCTCCTCATGGACGAGCCGTTCGGGGCGCTCGATCCGCTCACCGCCGAGAACCTGCGCAGCCAGGTCGTGAACCTGTGGCGCGATCCCGCGACCGGCGTGAACACGCTGGTGATCGTCACCCACAGCGTCGAAGAGGCGGTGTTCCTAGCGGGCCGGATCGTGGTGTTCGGATCGAACCCCGGGCACGTGCGCGAGGAACTCGAGAATCCGCTGCCGTATCCCCGCCAGGAGCGGAGCCCCGAGTTCGACGAGATGGTGGACCGGCTGCACGCCATTCTCACCGCGACCCTCCTGCCCGAGCCGGCGCCGGCGGCGCCGCAGCGCCTCGTGCCGTTCCCCCGGGTGCACGTCTCCGAGGTCACCGGCCTCCTCGACCACCTGCTCACTCGTCCCGACGGCAAGGGACCGGTGTTCGAGCTGGCGGAGGACCTTGGGGTCGACTACGACCGGATGTCGGCCGTGGTGCGCGGGGCCGAGCAACTCGGATGGGTGACGACGCCGGGCGAGGTCGTGCAGCTCACGACCGCGGGCCGCGAGGTCATGGCTATCGACGACGCGGCTCGGAAGGATGTCACGCGGGCACGGCTCGCCAAGCAGCCGCTGTTCGCGCGGCTCGTGGCGATGCTGAAGGAGGGCGAGGGGCAGGTGGAGGATGAAGAGGTGCTCGCCGACCTCACGATCTATTTCCCGTTCATTCCCGCGGAATCCCTGTTCGGGACGGTGGTGGAATGGGGGCGCTACGCCGAGCTCCTGGACCACGACGCAGACGCCGGCCGGCTCACGTTGCTCGGGTGGGAGGGAGCCGCCGAAGCGCGCGTCGAATGACTACAGCAGCACTGCGAGTGCATCCGCGATTTCCTTCACGGCACGGTGGTGCGGGTCCGTGAACCCGGCGGGCACGTCGGAGTCGACGTCGAGTTGCCCGAGCGTTGTCGAGCTGCGACGGATCAGCACCACGAGCTCGGACTTCGTCTCCAGGTTGCACGCGAGGTAGTTCCCGATGGCCCGCACATCGGGCACGTTCTGATCCTCGCCGGTCGCCACCGCCGTACCGCACACGCCCCGGCCGGCGGGAATGCGGGTGTGCTCCGTTTCCCTCCCCGAACGCGCTTCCAGCACCAACTCGCCCCCCTCGTGCAGCATGTACGCGTACACGGAAGTGAACGGCGCCCCGAGGCCGCGCAGCCGATCGCAGGCGAGCTGGAGCAGCTCTGCCCGCGAGGCGTCGTGCAGGTGCGCGGCGCGCAGCGCGCGCACGATCGGGCTGGTTCGGAGCATGCGGCTATATCTATCTTTGGCGCGACCCTCACGGAAGCCGGTGGATGTCGATCCGCCTCCTCGCGCTCATCCCCGTCGCCGCGGCGATCAGTCTCGCGCTCTCGGCCGCCGTCGATGCCGTGGCGCTACCGCTGTTCCTGGACACGACGGGCACGATCCTCGCGACGGCGCTCGCCGGCCCCGCCGTGGGCATCGCGACCGGCGTGGTGACGTCGGCGGTCAACACCTTGCGCAACCCGACCTTCTGGCCGTTCGTCGTGGTGCAGGTCATCGTGGCGCTGTACGCCTGGGGCGCGGCGCGCGCAGGGCTGTTCCGGAGCTTCCGGACGGCCGTTCCCGTGGGGTTGGCCCTGGGCGTGATCGCCGCCGTGACGTCGACGCCCATCTCCTACCTCGTGTTCGGCTGCACGACCACCGGCGGGATCGCGTTGACCACCGCGCTCGGCAAGGCCCTCGGCCTGCCGCCCCTGGGGGCCTGCTTCTTCGGGAGCTTCGTGTCGGACTTCGGCGACAAAGCGGTCACGTTCGCGCTGGTGACGTCGGTGCTGCACGCGCTACCGCGCCGCACCGCCGCTCGCTTCCCCTGGGCGCTCCGCGCCATCGGCGTGGCGTGACGCGCCTGCACCCCTTCACGCTCCTCACGATCGCGGGGGCGCTCCCGGCGCTCGCGTGGATCTTGCCGGCGCCCGCCGGGGCCGCCGCGACGGCGGCTGTGGCGCTGGTGCTCACACTGACCCCGGGCGCAAGCCCGGGGTTAACGGGCATCGGCTCATCCCCGGGCTGGCGCCCGGGGTTGGTGGTGTTGCGTGCGGCGCTCCTCACCGCAGCGCCGTTCTGGGTCTTTCTCCTGCTGCTCCACGACGTGCCGACGACCATCGCGATCGGGCTCCGGATCACCACGATGGTGGCGAGCTTCGTGTGGCTGGTGGCGGCCCTCGAGCCCGCGCGACTCGTCGAAGCGATGGTCGCGGCTGGCTGGAGCGCCAGCGTCGCGTACCTCTTCGCGGCCACGCTCACGGCCGTACCGATGCTCAAGGCGCGCGCGCAGCGCATCGCGGAAGCGCAGCGCTGCCGGGGGCTCTCGCCCCGGGGCGGTATCGCGAGCCGGCTACGCGCGCTCCGGGCCCTGGCGCTGCCGCTCGTCCTGTCGGCGCTGCACGAGGTGGACGAGCGAGCGCTCGCGCTCGAGACTCGCGGGCTCCGTCCCGGCATCCGCCGCACGACGCTCGCGCCACCGCACGACCCCGTCGTGGAGCGGGCCGCCCGCTGGGTGCTCCTCCTCGCGTGTCCCGCGGCGCTGGTCTGGCGGCTCCTGTGAAGTCCCTCACGCTCGAGCACGCGAGCTTCTGGTATCCGGCCACGGAGGCGCCGGCATTGCGCGATGTGTCGCTGGAGGTGGCGCAGGGGGAAATCGTCGCGCTCGTGGGGGCGCTGGGAGCCGGGGCGTCGACGCTCTTGCTCGTGGCGGCGGATCTCGCGCCGCGGGTGACTGGAGGGCGCCTCACGGGCGCCGTGGCTCGCCGCGACCGTAGCGGGATCGTGCTCCCGGTCCCCTGGACGCAAGCCTCCGGCATGGCATTCACCGTATGGGACGAGGTCGCGTTCGGGCCGGCGAACCTGGGGTGGCCCGCGCACGAGATCGCGCGTCAGGTGGATCGCGCCCTCGAGCAGTTGGAGCTGGTCCCGCTCGCGTCGCGCGACCCGGCGACGCTGTCGGGTGGCGAATTGCAGCGGGTGATCATCGCCGCCATTCTCGCGATGGACCCGGGACTTCTGCTGTTCGACGAGCCGGCGACCGAGCTCGACGCGGCGGGCGCGCAGATGGTGTGGCGGCTGATGCGACGGTTGGCGGGGGAGGGGAAAGCGATCCTGCTCGCGACGAGCGCCCTCGATGCCGTACCCGACGTCGCCGACCGGGTCGTGTGGCTCGAGGACGGGGCGGTCCGCGCCGTCGGCGCACCGGATCTGCTCGCCGACGTGGCTGTCTGCGAAGCCGGTCTGGGCACCAGCGTCGCCACGGTCTGGCGGGCCAGCGGGCTGCCCGGACCCTACCCACCTACCGTGGCCCACGCCGTGCGGCGGTGGCGGTGATTCCGGCCCTCTGCTTCGAGGGCGTGACCTTCTCCTACGGCGCCGTGCCCGCCCTGGAGCAGCTGTCGTTCTCCATCGCCCCGGGCGAGCGCGTGGCGCTGCTGGGCCGCAACGGTGCCGGCAAGTCCACCGTGGTCCGCCTCGTCGCGGGAATCCAGCAGCCGCGCGACGGAACGGTGTGGGTGGGCGACTGGGACACCCGCGACTGCGTCCCGGAGCAGCTCGCGTGGCGGGTCGGGTCGTTGTTCCAGCACGCGGACCAGCAGCTTTTCGCTCCCACCGTCCGCGACGACGTGAGCTTCGGGCCGCGCGCCCTCGGCGTGGGAGTGCGGGAGGTAGAGCGGCGGACCGACCATGCCCTCGAGGACCTCGACCTCACCGCGCATGCGGCACACCACCCCTACGACCTCCCGCCCGCCTTGCGCAAGCTCGCCGCCCTCGCGGGCGCCTTGGCGCTCGAGCCCGCGCTGCTCGTACTCGACGAGCCCACCGCCGGGCTGGATCGGGCGCTCTCCGCGCGCGTCATCCGTGCGCTGCTCGAGCGGTCCGCCGGAGGGGTGGCGTTGCTCGTGGTCACGCACGATCTGACGTTCGCCGCCGAGGCGCTCGACCGAGGGCTGGTGCTGGACCGTGGCCGGCTGGAATGTGACGAGCCGCTCGCCGGCCTGCTCGGGGCCGGGCCGCGGCTCGAGCCGCTCGGTCTCTCGCCTCCCCCGGTCGCGGCGTTGTCCGCCGCGCTCGACCTTCCGGACCGACCCGTGCGTGCGGCAGACGCCGCACGCGCGCTGGCTCGCGTTGCCCGGGGTAAGGGCGCGCCCTAGATTGACCGGCCCCATGCCGACGCTCGAGCATCTCGCCGCGCGGTTCGCACAGTGTGTGCGCCTGTTCCGGGACCCAAGCGCGAAGGACGGGCAAAAGAAGGAGTTCCGGGCCCTCCTCGGGCTCCTGCAGGACACCGCCGTGACCCTTCGCGTGGTCGGCGGGCGCATCGAGCTGAACGGCGTGCCCTGCGAAGGGGAGGGTCTCACCGGGCTGGTCCAGCGCCTCGACCTCCACGGGATCGGGGAGATCGCGCTGCCGCCGGACCCGCCTCCCGCTCACCTGTTCGAGCTCGTCAAAGCGCTGGCGGAGCACCCCGGTGCGGACGACGTCGCGAGCCGCCTCGCGGCGGCCGGAGCCGATCGCATTCGCGTCGTGCCCGCCGCCCCGTCGGCGGGGACGACGCCCCGTGGGCCAGTCGCGTCGTCCGAGGATTTCGGCGGGCGCGAGCCCGTCGTGCCCCGGCCCGACGTCCCGATCGACCGGACGTCGCACCCGCTCGGCACCGAGGGAATCCTGCGCGGAGAGGCGTGGCAGGACATCAAGTCGGTGCCGCTCACCGGCGTGCCGCTCGTGACGCACGACCCGCCGCCGCCCCCCGCGGCGGACGCGCTGCCGGGGACGGCGCGGGCGGCGCAACCTCCCGCCGAAGGGGCCGAGGATCTGTCGCTCTCGATGGAGCGCGCTGCCGCGTCGCCTCCCCCGCCTCTGGCGGCGCCGCCCTCACCCAGCCCGCCGGACGAGCGGACCCCCGCCGCTTCCGCTCCTCCCCCCAAGGCGGTGCGGCACGCCACCACGCGCGGGACGTTGCCGCCCGATGCGGCCGAGGTGCTCGCGGAGCTCGAGCGCCACCCGACCGCGCAAAACGTGGGCGACCTGCTCGCGACGCTGTTGCGACACGCCGAAGCGGCGATCAAGCAGACCAACTTCGAGCAGATGCTTGGCGTGATCGCCGGCATCCTGCGGGTGGAGCAACGCGTCCCGGAAGCGAGCGGCCTGCGGCGCCAGTACGGGATCGCGGTGCGTCGCATCTACAGCAAGCCGGTGCTCGAAGCCCTGGCCCATCTGCTCGGGGCGCCCAAGCACCGGGCGGACGCGGTGATGGCGCTGCAGCGGGGCGGCGCCGCCGCGGTGGAGGTGCTGATGGACCTGCTCGTGGCCGCCCCGACGGTCAGCGAGCGCCGCGCGGTTTTCGACGCGCTGAAGCAGATGACGGAGGGCACCGAGCAGCTGGTCCATATGCTGGACCACACGGAGTGGTTCGTGGTGCGCAACGTGGCGGAACTGCTCGGGGAGCTGGGCATGGACGAGGCCGTCCCGGCCCTGGCGCGCCGCCTCGATCACCCGGACGAGCGGGTGCGCAAGGCGGTCGCCCTGGCCCTCGCGAAGATCGGCACGCGCAGCGCGGCGGAGCCGCTCCGCCGGGCACTGCGCGACCCCTCGGTCGAGGTGCGCCTGCAGGTAGCGGTGGGGATCGGCGGGCGCAAGTCGAGCGCGCTGGCGATGCCACTCGTGGTGGCCATGCAAGAGGAGAAGGAAGAGGACGTGGTGCGCGAGCTGATCCTCGCGCTCGGCCGAATCGGGAGCCCCGACGCGGTCCAGGCGCTCATCAAGTGGGCGCAGCCGACGGGGCGCATTTTCGGACGCAAGCCAACCGTCCTTCGACTGGCCGCGGTGGAGGCGCTGCGGCTCGCCGCCACTCCGGCGGCGCGGGGAACGCTCGAAGGCTTGTCGGACGACAGCGACCGGCAGGTGCGCGAGGCGGCCCGGAGCGCCGCGCTCGAGCTGAAGCGACCGTCGCGCGGCTAGACCGGCGGCCGCTCCTGTCTCACCACTGCACGCTCGCCGCCCATTCCGTGCCCCGTCGCTCCCGTCACGAGAATCACACCTTGACCCGTGGCCATCGAACGCGCTCCTCAGGAAGGGATGAAGCTGATCTTCGGATCGAGCCGGCGCGCGAACGCCGCCAAGAGCCGCGCCGCCCGCTCGAGGTCCTCCCGCGCCACCATTTCGTTGGGGCTGTGCATGTATCTGTTGGGGACGCTCACCAGTCCGGTCGGGATCCCGCGGAGCGCATTGTAGATGGCGTCGGCGTCGGTCCCCGTGTCGTGGGGAGCGGCTTGGATGCTGTAGGGGATCTTCTCCTGGTCGGCGCAGGCGACCAGCATCTCGAAGACCACCGGGCTGACCGCCGAGCCCCGCGCCAGCACGGGGCCGGCCCCGAGCTTGTGCTCGCCGGCGCGCTTCTTCTCGGCGCCCGGCCAGTCCGTCGCGTGGGTGACGTCCACCACCAGCGCGACGCCCGGATCGAGCCCCACCGCGCTGGTGCGCGCCCCACCACCGGTCCAGGCGATCTCTTCGCGCGTGGTCGCCACGGCGAACACGGCGGCATGCTTGGGTCGGTCTTGCGCCAGCAGGCGCAGCGCCTCCGCTACCACATACGCGCCGATCCGGTTGTCGATGCTGCGCGACACGATGCGCCCGTTGGGAAACTCGAGCACGGTGGCGTCGAGCACCGCGGCGTCGCCCACGCGCACCCGCTCCAGCGCCTCCGCCTTGCTCGCGGCGCCGATGTCGATCCACAGGTCCGTGATCTTGGACACCTTGTCCATGTCTTCGCGCTTCATCAGGTGCACCGCCTGTTTCCCGATCACGCCCCGCACCGCCTCCTTCGGCCCCGTGATCACCACCCGCTGCCCCACCAACACCTGGGAGTCCCAGCCGCCTATCCCTGCGAAATAGAGGTAGCCCTCGTCGTCGACGTGGGTCAGCTGCAGCCCGATCTCGTCGATGTGGCCGGCGAGCATGAGCCGCGGCTGCCCCTTGGCGTTCAGCGCCGCCACCGAGTTGCCGTGCACGTCGCTGGTGACCTGATCGGCGAACGTCTTGACTTCGTCGCGCCACACCCGGGCCGGCGCGGTTTCGAAACCGGACGGGCCGGGGGTGTCGAGCAGCCGTTTCAGGAAGTCGAGGGTGTCTCGCGTCATGGCTTACTGACCCTTGGTGTAGAGAGTGGTACGCCGAGCCGGCGGCGCACGCTGTCGGCCGCACTGCCGGTCGCGAGCGTCGGCTGATGGCCGACGCGGACCGGAATGGCGGACAACCGCAGCCGGCGGCCGGGCGTCACGACGACTCGGAGAATCGCCGACAGGCGCGTCCACGGGTCGTTCTGCAAGAACACGAAGTTACCGAGCGACTGCACGATCGGCTTGTGCTTGTACCAGACTACACGTTGCAGCACGTGCGGGTGATGCGCGAGCACGAGGTCCGCGCCGGCGTCCACCACGCCGCGCGCCAGGTCTTGCATGTGCTGCGGCGGCGTGTCCGCGTATTCGGTGCCGCCGTGCATGCTGACCACGACGAGGTCCGCCCGACCGCTCGCCTTGACGGCGCGGATCGCGGGATAGATCCGCGCCGTGTCACCCCAAGCGATCCAGTCGGCGCCCGCGTGCTCGCGGAAGGCGTACGGCGCCGGGTTCCAGGCGCGCGTGAGCGCGAAGAAGGCGACCCGCCAACCACGGCGCTCGAGGATCACCGGCTGCTCGGCCATGTCCCGCCCGAATCCTGAGCCTACGAACCGCACGCCCGCGCGGGTGAGCTGCCGCATGGTCTCCTCCACCGCGGCACGGCCGCCGTCCCAGGCGTGGTTGTTCGCGGTGCTCACGATGTCGAAGCCGGCGCGGGCGAGCGCGTCGGCAGCGGCGGGGGGCGCCGTGAAGAACACCGCCTCCGAGTCGGCGGCCGCGCTCGAGTCGAGCGCGATCGGGCTTTCGAGATTCCCGAAGGTGATGTCCGCCGCGACCAGCGAATCGCGGAGCTCGCGGAACGAGTAGAGGGTGTCGCCCTCGAGCAACCGGGACTTCGCGAGCCGTCGGCCGAGATTGATGTCGCCGACGGCGTACAGGCGCAACGTGTCGATGGGGTGCTGGAGCAGCCCGCGTGGGACGTTGCATGACGCCACGTTCCACGAAAACAGCAACACCCCGATCACGAGAACCTCGTCCGCACGGTCAACCGAGGATCAAACGGGCCAGCAGCTCAGCCGCGTCCACGAGGCGCGGTCCGGGACGGGACGTATAGGCGTTGCCGTTGAGAAACTCGACGCGCCGCCCGAGCAGCGCCCGCGCCTGCGGGTCCGTGACGGCGGCGAGCTCCGCTTGGGCGCGGGGGATATCGAACCCGCACAGCGCCACCACGACGACGTCCGGCGCAAGTGCGGCGAGTTCGTCCCAGGGGCGGGGTCGTGATGGCTCGCCGGGCGCGCTGCCGACGTCCTGGCCCCCCGCGAGCGCCACCAGCTCGGGCACCCAGTGGCCAGCCACGTACGGGGGATCCAGCCATTCCAACACCAGGACACGCGGTTTCGGTAGGGGCGCAGCCTGCTGCGCCCCTCCTTTCCCGGCCCGCTGGGCCCCGGCGCCGACGCGCCGCAGCCGGTACCGCAGCCCCGCCGTGAGCTCTTCCGCTTCATCCCGCAGCTCCAGGGCGTCTCCCACCCGCGTGATGTCCGCGAGGACCTCGTCCAACGTGTGCGCGTGCAGCGTCACGACCCACGGCGTGGGCATGAGGGTGGTCACGGCGCGCGCCAGCTCGTCCTGCCCCACGGCGCAGACCTCGCACACCGACTGCCCGATCAGCACGTCGGGCCGGAGGAGCGCCATCAGCTGCACGTCCACCTCCACCGGCGAGATACCCGTGCGCGCGGCCTCCGCCATGGCGCGGTCGATCGTGCCCGACGGCAGCGCGGGATCGATGCGCGTGCGGGTGACCCGGGGGAGCGAACGCACCTCGGGCGGGAAGTCGCACTCGTGGGACACGCCCACCAGGTGGCCGACCGCGCCGAGCGCGGCCACGATCTCGGTGGCGGCGGGCAGCAACGACACGACGCGCATGCCGAAATGTAGGGCTCGACACGCCGCGCCCCTACACCCCGCGGTCCGTCACTCCTTCCGCAGACCGATCCGGTAGAGCAGCGCGCCCAACAACCCGAACAGTCCGAACGCGAGCAGGTTCGAACGGGAAAGGCCCCCGAGCGCGTGGAACACGGGCACCCGCTCGGCCAGGGCGTCAGCCGAGCCCAGCACACCGGCGATCGCGGCCAGCACGATGCCGCAGATGGCCCCGCCCGCGATCAGGCCGCTCGAGAACAGTACCCCCGGTCCCGACTCCACCTCGGCAATCGACTGGTGCGCCGCCTGGGCGCGCCGCTCGATGAGCCAGCGTACCACCCCACCCACGAACATCGCCGACGATGTCGAAATCGGCAGGTAGACGCCGACGGCGACGGGGAGCGCCTGCACGCCCATCAGCTCGATCGCGATGGTGATGAACACGCCGAGCAGGACCAGCGCCCACGGCAGCTTGTGTGTGAGGATGCCATCGGTGACCAGCGCCATGATCGTTGCCTTGGGCGAATCGAGCCGCGGGATGACGCGGCCTCCAAACTCGTGGATGCGACCGCCGATCCCGGGGTCGAGGACGTACCGAAGCTCGCGAGTCGTCGGGTCCATGAGGTACTTCCCGGCCGCCACGCCCTCGGTCACGACGTACACCCGGACGACTTGGTAGGAGCCGGGCTCCACCGCGTCGCTCGCGGCGATGCGGAAGCCCGCCATCGTCTGAGGCAGCACCTCCACCGCGGCGCGCTTGCCGCCGCCGGCCGGCGCGAGGGCCGCGGGGCTGAAGGCGGGGTGGGCTTCGGGGATGGGGTACGTATACGCGCGGTTCAGCAGCGTGAGTGTCCAGCCGACCACGAGCGCCGAACCGAGGGCGCCGACCAGAATGGCGATCTGCTGGCGACGCGGTGTGGAGCCCACGAGGAAGCCCGTCTTCAGGTCCTGAGACGTGTTGCCGGCGTTGGCCGTCGCGACGGCGACCACGGCGGCGATCGAGATCGCCTGCACCCGGTGGTCCACGCCGGTCCAGCCGATCGCGACGAAGATGAGACACGTCCCGAGGAGCGCAGCGATCGTCATGCCGGAAATCGGATTCGCCGAGGAGCCGATCTGCCCGCAGACGCGGGAGGAGACGGTGGCGAAGAAGAACCCGAAGATCACGATCAGGATGGCGCCGAGCAGGTTGACGCCTACCTGCGGCAACAGCGTGAGGGCGATCGCGAGGGCGAGGGAGCCGCCGATGGTGACGGAGATGGGGAGGTCGTCCTCGGTGCGGAGCGTGGTCGCCGCCTGGCCGAGGCGCGACGCGCGCAGGTCCTTGAGGCTCGCGGCAAAAGAGCTCACGATCGTCGGCAACGAGCGGGCGAGTGCGATGATCCCGGCCGAGGCGACGGCGCCCGCACCGATGTAGAAGACGAAACTGGAGCGGAGCTCACCCGGACTCATGTCGCGGATCAGCTTCACCGCCGGGAACCCGAATGGCTCGTTCAAACCCGATCCCACGAGCTTGATCGCGGGAGCGAGCACCAGGTAGGCGAAGCAGCCGCCGGCGAACAGGTAGCCGGCGATCCTCGGGCCGATGATGTAGCCCACGCCCAGCAGCTCGGGGGATGCCTCCGTGTAGACGGCGGCCCCGGGATAAAAGCCGAGTGCCTTGCCCGGCACATCAGGCCACAGCTTGAGCCCCCCCATCAGGATCTTGTAGACGAACCCGACACCGAACGCCTGGAATACACGCTTGGCCTGCAGGCCGCGCTCTTCGCCGGCGATGAGGACTTCGGCGCAGGCGGTGCCCTCCGGATAGATCAGCGTGTCGTGCTCCTTGACGATCAGCGCGCGCCGCAGCGGGATCATCATCAGGATGCCCATCAGCCCACCGGCTGTCGCGAGGACCGCCACCCGGCCGATCTCCAGGTCGTAGCCCATCAGCAGGATCGCGGGGATCGTGAACACGACGCCCGCCGCCACCGAGTCGCTCGCCGACCCCGTCGTCTGCACGATGTTGTTCTCGAGAATCGAGGTGCGGCCGAGGGCGCGGAAGATCGTGATCGACAGCACGGCGATCGGGATGGAGGAGCTTACCGTGAGCCCGATCTTGAGTGCCAAGTAGACGCTCGAGGCGCTGAAGATGAGCCCCAGGAGCACGCCGAGGAGCAGCGCGCGCGCCGTCAGCTCGGGGGGCGACTGGGATGCCGGCACGTACGGTTGGTGGTCGGACATATGGGCCGGGAATGTGGCGAGAGAAATGCGACGGCGGAAGGAGACCCGGGTCGGTGTGCCCGCCATCACCGTCGCGCGGTTCGGGTGTTGTTTC
>DATHGL010000120.1:0-6478 GCA_035317625.1 Gemmatimonadales bacterium
GCCGCAAACTGCCGTCATGTGCAGTTCGCGCACTCTCCCCGCGTGCCTCCTGAGTGACGACGCAGCCGCGCGGGGGATGAGGCGCTAGCGCCGTGCCCGCCACGATCCGAATCCTCATGGTCGAGGACGACCCCCAGGACGCCGCACTCGCGGAGCGCGAGGTCCGCCGGACCGACATCTTTTGCACGTTCCGGCGGGTCGAGAGCCGCGACGGCATGGTCGAGGCGCTGCGCGAGTTCACCCCGGACGTCATCATCACCGACCATTCCCTGCCGGCCTTCAGCGCGCGCGACGTTCTGCAGGTGGCGCAACAGCGCTCCCCTGGAACGCCCGTCATCATCGTGAGCGGAAGGTTGGGAGACGAGCCGGCCGTGCAGTATCTCCAGGCGGGGGCGGTGGATTACATCGTTAAAGACCACTTGCATCGCCTCGGCCCGGCGGTGCTCCGAGCGCTCGACACCAAGCACAGCCGCGAAGCACAGGCTCGGGCCCATCAGCTGCAAGCCGCCACCTATCGCATCGCCCAAGTGGCGATGAGCACGCCGGGACTCCAGGACTTGCTGCCCGCGGTCCATCTAATCGTGGGCGAGCTGATGCCCGCGAAGAATTTCTACATCGCCCTCTACGATGCCGCGAGCGACCTCCTGAGCTTCCCCTACGTCGTGGATGAGCACGACACGGACTTCTCCTCCAAGAAGCCTGGCAAGGGGCTCACCGAGTACGTGCTGCGGACCGGCCAGGCGTTGCTCGTCACTCCCGAAGTGCAAGCGGAGCTCGAGCAGCGGGGTGAGGTGAACCTGGTCGGCGCACCATCCATCGACTGGCTCGGTGTGCCGCTGAAGATCGGCGATCGCACCATCGGCGTGCTCGTCGCCCAGACGTACGCGCCGCGCGTCCGGTACGGGGAGCGCGAGAAGGAGATCTTGCAGTTCGTCTCGACGCAGGTCGCCATGGCGATCGAGCGCGGCCGTGCGGATGCCGAGCTCCGCGGGTCTGAGGCACGGTTGAAGGCGATCATCGACGCCGCTCTGGATGCCGTGATCACCATGGACGGGGACGGCCTGGTGCGCAGCTGGAGCCTGCAGGCGGAACGGGTGTTCGGATGGCCGGCCGCGGAGGCGGTCGGCCGGCGGCTCTCCACGACGATCGTTCCGCCACGTTATCGCGACGCGCATGAACGGGGGCTCGCGCACTTCCACGCGAGCGGCGAAGGGCCCGTGCTGAACCAGCGGATCGAGATCACCGGCCTGTGCCGCGACGGACGGGAGATACCCGTCGAGCTCACGATCACGCCCGTGCGCGTCGAAGGCGCGTGGCTGTTCAGCGCGTTCGTGCGCGACATCAGCGAGCGCAAGCTCCTCGAGGCCCAGTTCCGCCAGGCACAGAAGATGGAAGCGGTGGGGCGGCTGGCGGGCGGCATCGCACATGACTTCAACAACTTGCTCACCGCAATCACCGGGTATGCCGACCTGGCCCTGGAAGACCTGCGGAAGGACGACCCGATGCGCCAGGACGTGGAGGAGATTCTGCGGGCGGCGCACCGCGCTGCGGCGCTCACGCGCCAACTCCTCGCCTTTAGCCGCCAGCAGGTGCTCGCGCCGCGGGTGCTGAATCTGAACGATGTGGTCCAGAGCGCCGAGAAGATGCTGCGCCGGCTGTTGGGCGAGGACATCGAGCTCGAGGCGGTGCTGGCCCCGGACCTGGGACGCCTCAAGGCGGATGCCGGTCAGCTGGAGCAAGTGATTGTCAACCTCGCGGTGAATGCGGGGGACGCAATGCCCACAGGCGGGAAGCTCACCATCGAAACAGCGGATGCAGAGATGCCCGAAACCCGGGTGCGCGAACTCACGACGGTCCCGGCAGGCCGCTACGTGATGTTGGCGATTAGCGATTCGGGGACCGGAATGGATGAGGAAACGAAGGCGCGGATCTTCGAGCCGTTCTTCACGACCAAGGAGCAGGGGAAGGGAACCGGCCTGGGACTTGCCACCGTATACGGGATCGTCAAGCAGAGCGGAGGTTTCATCTGGGTGTACAGCGAGCCCGGCCATGGGACGACCTTCAAGATTTATCTGCCCCGCGTGGAGGACGCAGCCGACGCCCCGGCGCCCCCGGTCGGGCCCGTCGAAGTCCCCCGGGGCACGGAGACGGTGCTCGTCGTCGAGGACGAGGAAGCTGTGCGCGCCCTCGCGCGGACGGCGCTCACCCGGAAGGGCTACCACGTGCTCGAGGCCGCGAACGGCGGGGAGGCGTTGCTCTTGTGCGAGTCCGAGCCGATGCTCATTCACTTGCTCGTCACTGACGTTGTGATGCCAGGACTCAGCGGGGCGGATCTGGCGCAACGCCTCGCGCTCCTGCGACCGGGAATGAAAGTCCTGTTCATCTCGGGCTATATGGACCGAGCGGCCGCACGCCACGGCAAGATGCAACCGGGCGCCGCCTATTTGGAGAAGCCGTTCACGCTGGACGCGCTGGCGCGCAAAGTGCGTGAAGTACTGGACCACCCGTAGCGCACGTCGGCGGCGCCCGCCAAATTAGCGGCATGCCTCCGGACGTTCCCCTGCAGAACTGGGCCGAGGGCGCGGAGATACCGCGCAGCCTGGCGGCGCTCCGCTCGCGTGGTGGCCGATGACCGGTAGCTACGATCTTGGGCTCGTCGCCCTGTCCGTCGTGATCGCGATCCTCGCCTCCAGCGCCGCGCTGGACTTGGCGAATCGCGTGACCGCCACCCGGGGCCGCGCCCGCGCACTCTGGCTCGGCGGCGGGGCCTTCGCTATGGGCTCGGGGATCTGGTCGATGCACTACGTCGGGATGCTCGCGTTCCGCCTCCCCGTTCCAGTGCTCTACGACGTCCCGACGGTCGTGGCGTCGTTGCTGGCGGCCGTGTTCGCCTCCGCCGTGGCGCTGTTCGTCGTGAGCGGCCAGGCGTTGGGGCCGGCCCGCGTGATCGTGGGCAGCGCGGTCATGGGTGCGGGGATCGCCGCCATGCACTACACCGGCATGGCCGCCATGCGGATGCCCGCCACCATCACCTACGACCGCGTGTTGTTCACGCTGTCGGTCCTGATCGCGATCGTCGTCGCGCTGGTCGCGCTCGTCCTCGCCTTCCACTTGCGCTCGGACACGATCCGCGCCTGGGACTGGCGCAAGGTCGGGAGCAGCCTGCTGATGGGCGCCGCGATCCCCGCCATGCACTATACCGGGATGGCGGCGGCCGACTTCGCGGCCGCGAGCGAGCCGGGACAACTGCATCACGCCCTCGCGATCTCCTCGCTGGGCACGACGGCGATCGCGGGCTCGACCTTCCTGGTGCTGGCGCTGGCGCTCGGGACCTCGATGCTGGACCGGCATCTGGCCCGGCATGCCGGGGTGCTGTCGCGGTTCGCGGCGATCGTCGAGTCGTCGCATGACGCCATCGTCGCGACGACGATGGACGGCACGGTCGTCGCCTGGAACCCGGGCGCGGAGCGGCTGTGGGGGTATGGCGCAGGCGACGTGCTGGGGCGTTCGGTCTCGCTGCTCGAGGCACCCGCCCGGCTGGGTGAAACGGGCGCGCTCCTCGGGCGGATCGCGGGCGGCGAGCAGCTGGCGAACTACGAAACCGTCCGGCGGCGCAAGGATGGTAGCCTGGTGGACGTGTCGATCACCTATTCCCCGATCCGTGACCGTGCGGGCGAGGTGAACGGGATCTCGGCGATCGCCCGTAACATCACCGAACGGAAGCAGGCGGACGCCGCCATGCGTAGCGCCCGCGACCTGGCCGAGCAGGCAGCCCACGCCCGAAGCGCCTTCCTCGCCAATATGAGCCACGAGATCCGCACCCCGATGAATGCGATCCTGGGGCTCACGGAACTGGCGCTGGGCTCCGAGCTGACGGCCGAACAGCGCCGCCAGCTGGAGCTCGTGCACGCGGCGGGGGAGGGTCTGCTCACGATCCTGAACGATGTCCTCGATTTCTCCAAGATCGAGGGAGACTACATCGAGCTGGAGGCCATCGCGTTCGATCTGCCTGGCCTGGTGCACGCGACCGCCCGGCTGCTCGCCCTCAAGGCCGCCCAGCAGGGCGTCGAGCTGGTGTGCGACGTCTCGCCGGACGTGCCGAATCGGGTGATCGGCGACCCCGGGCGCCTCCGGCAGGTGCTCATCAACCTGCTCGGTAACGCCATCAAGTTCACGCCGGCCGGCGAGATTGTCGCGTCGGTCGCCGTCGAGCGCCAGGACAGGGACGCCGTGGTGCTCCGCTTGGCGGTCCGCGACACGGGGGTCGGCATCCCTGCCGACAAGCTGGAGTCGATCTTCGATGCCTTCAGCCAGGCCGACGTCTCCACCACGCGGAAGTACGGGGGCACCGGGCTCGGTCTGGCGATCTGCCGCCGGCTGGTGCGGCTGATGGGGGGTGAGTTGCGCGTGACGAGTGAGCCGGGCCGGGGAAGCGAGTTCGCGTGCAGCCTCCGGCTCCCGGCGGTCGCTGCTCCGCTTCCCGACGCCGCGTCGCCGGTGCGGGCGCCCACGACTTTGGCGGGCCTACACACCCTGGTGGTGGACGACAACTCGACCAACCGCCGGCTCGTGCGGCAGATGCTCGCCGCGGCCGACGTCGTGACTGACGAGGCCGCGGACGCCAGTGCGGCGCTCGCCGCGCTGCGCCGGGCTCGGGACGACGGCGCGCCCTACGGGCTGGTGGTGATCGACGCGCACATGCCGGAACGCGACGGCTTCGGCCTTGCTGCGGACGTGCTCGCCGAGCCGGGGCTCGGCGGCACTCACCTCCTGATGCTCACCTCGGGGGGGGAGCGAGGCGATGCCCAGCGCTGCCTCAAACTCGGCATCAAGGGCTACTTGACCAAGCCGGTGTCGCAGACCGAGCTGCTCGACGCGGCCCGCGCCGTCCTCGACCGGCACGCCGGGGGTACGCCCGCGGTCGTCACCCGCTACACGATCGAGGAATCGCGCCGCACCCTCCGATTGCTTCTGGCCGAGGACAACCCGGTGAACCAGGAGGTCGCCGCCGCGATGCTGCGCAAGCGCGGCCACCACGTGGACATCGTGGACAACGGCCGCGAGGCGGTCGATGCGGTGCAACGCAAGACCTACGACGTTGTCCTCATGGACATCCAGATGCCCGAGATGGACGGGCTCGCGGCGACACGGGCGATCCGTGCGCTTCCCGGCAGGCAGGATCAGCGCGTCGTCGCCGTCACTGCTCACGCGTCGGGTGCGGAGAAAGCACGGTGCCTCGCCGCTGGCATGAACGGGTATCTGACCAAACCGTTTAAGGCACACCAGCTGTTTGCCCTGGTCGAGGAAGCGCCAGCGGCCGCGCCGTCAGCCACGCCGCCCGTGGATCTGGATGGGTTCCGCCGCACCATGCGGGAAGCGGGTGCGGAGGAGGCAGTCGACGGGATCGTCGCGACGTTCGTCAGCACGCTGCCACAGCGCCTCGACGCACTCATAGCCGCCGCGAGCGGCGACGAGCCAGAGCCGATTCAGCGCGCCGCCCACGCCTTCAAGTCCGCCGCCGCCACACTCGGGGCACGCGCCCTGGCGGCGCTGCTCGAGGACATAGAGGCGGCTGCCCGCGACGGTGACGGGGCGCTGGCGCGGGCGCGGCTCGAGCTGGTGCGGAGCGAAGCGCGCGCCGTACTCGAGCAGCTCAATGGCTAGCGCTATTTCCGTCCTGGTCACCGACGACGACCCGGTCTCCCGCGCCCAGCTGAGCGCCTTGGTGCGCGCCGCGGGCTACCAGGTCAGCGTCGCCGAGCACGGTCGCGAGGCCTGGGACGCGCTCCAGCTCGCGCGGATTCCGGTCGTGATCTCCGACTGGTACATGCCCGAGATGGATGGCCCGGAGCTGTGCCGACGGATCCGCAGCCGGCCGGGCCAGCCATACGTCTACTTCATTCTCATCACGTCGCGGGGCGGTAAGCAGCAGTACCTCGCCGGGATGGACGCGGGCGCCGACGACTTCATCACCAAGCCGGTGGACCCGGACGAGCTGCGGGCTCGGCTCGCGGTCGCCGAGCGCATCCTCGGCCTGCGGCGGGAGCTGCAGCAACTCGAGGGGCTCCTCCCCATCTGCTCGTACTGCAAGCGAATCCGCGGCGAGCTCGACAGCTGGAGCTCGCTCGAAGGCTACATCGAGCAGCGCTCCGAGGCCCAGTTCAGCCACGGGATCTGCCAGGACTGCTACAAGAAGCACGTCGAGCCGCAGCTTGGTGGCGCTGGCCCGCATTGACTCCGCGCGACCCCGGCTAAACGAGAGACGACGTGACGGAGGCGACACCGCCCGGCGGGTGGTGGACCACGGTGCGCGAGGCGCTCCGCGGCTCGCACCACGACTACACGTCCGGGCCCCTGGGCCGGGCGATCCTGCTCCTCGCCATTCCCATGGTCATGGAAATGGTTATGGAGTCGGTGTTCGCCGTCGCGGACGTGTTCTGGGTGGCCCATCTGGGGGCGGACGCCGTGGCCACGGTGG